>CALCMV010000267.1 GCA_937967535.1 uncultured Saprospiraceae bacterium | reverse complement strand
GGCTGACCGCGAATACCGTAAAGGCGATTTTAATCGCCAAGTGTGGCGTAATTTATATTTACAATTAACTAAAAATAAGAATTTTACAAATTAAACTTATTACTTACGTGGCGAATAAATTTGCCTTTACGGTATTCGCGGTCAGCCTGTAAAGCAGTCATTACAGAATTTGCAGCTTAATTTCTTTCAACAAGAAAACAATCAGCTAGCCGAACAATCAAACAATCTTCTATTTCCTACCAAAAAACATACAAAATATAGCCCACCATCAAGAGCAATAAAAGAGAATGAAAACGATAGTCCAAGTACCAAGGCACCCCTTCCATACCATCAGATAACAACTCGCGGCGGAAGGTATAGTTGTCGATTTTTTCCTGTGTAGGTGGCGCAGTAAGCGCACTGACACCCACAAAAATCAAAGTACTCACGCCGACCATGACACCTACCCTGACGGTATAGTGAATATCAGAAAGTCCGGCATTACCAGCCAAAAACAGAAAAACACCCAAAAGTGTACCTGCTACGAGTGTCCAGAATGCGCCATCGCCATTACCTTTTTTGTAGAATACACCGACCAAAAATATCACCACAATCGGCGGCACCACAATCGAAAACATCTCTTGCAGATAATCCCACAAACTATCAAAATGACCAATCATCGGTGCCCATAGTGCGGCTACGAGCATCAGCACAAGGGTAGAGATACGTCCATATTGAGCGATACGTTCGTCGCCAACATCCGGATTGCGTGGTTTGACAAAATCTACGACCAATAGGGTAGAGGCAGAGTTGAGCGTAGAATCTACACTCGACATAATCGCCGACAACAAACCAGCCAATACAATACCTACCATCCCAACCGGTAGTATTTCGATGACGGCTCTCGGAAATACCGCATCACCATTTGGCAAATCGGGCAAAACACTAATCGCCATTGCGCCGGGTATGACCATGATAAATAAAGGAACGATTTTTAGCAAACCCGCCAACATCATTCCCCAACGCGCCTGACGCACATCACGCGCCCCAAGTACACGCTGCACGATGTACTGATTGGTCGTCCAATACCAAAAGCCAAGAAAAGGAACACCAAGTATCAGTCCGGGCCAAGGCAGGGTCGTATCATCTATCGGACGCACAACGGAGAAGTGCCCGTCAGGAACATTGGCGAGGACATTTGCCCATGAAAAATCAAGCCGTGCAAACAGCATCCAAGTCAGTACTGTACAGCCAACAATGAGTATAACTGCCTGAATAGCATCGGTATAGACCACTGCACGCAATCCGCCAAAAGCTGTATAAACCCCTGCAACAATCGCTAAAGGCAGGGTGACATGCCATAGCTCAAGATTCGGGAAAAAGGCTTGCATCACCACTGCGCCCGCGTACAAACCACCCGCCATTTCGACCACAATACTCATCACTATCGTCACAACGGAGAAGAATACCTGTGAGCGTCGGTCAAAGCGTCTTTCCAAAAATTCGGGAATCGTAGTGATGCGTGAGCGTAAGTACAAAGGAACGAAAATCAGTGCTGCTATAATCAAAGGTAGTGCAGACATCCATTCGTATACTGAGTTGACAATACCTGTAGAATAGGCTGCGCCCGACAAACCGATAATCGTCGCACTTGATATATTGGACGCAAATAAAGACAAACCAATTAATGCCCATCCGAAGGTGCGCCCGCCCAAAAACAAGTCGTCACTCGTGCGTGTACGACGTGCTATCACAAAACCTATTCCCAATACCATTATAAAGTACAATACAATGATAGTCAGGTCAATATTTGAAATTCCTGTATTCATAATGTGTTTTTGAAATGAGTAATATTCAGTAGAAGTCAGATAAATCAGGCTGAAAAACTCATTTTTCTCAACAATAAATTTTAATTTGGGAGAGTTATCCGAAATATTATTTCACGAATAAAGGTATGAAATATTAAAGATTGTGATGGAATGAATAGAAGTTTTTTTTATGGCTAATAGTACTTAGGTTTTGGACATTGGGGAATTAGGAAATTTGGTATTAGGTAAATTGTTTTTTATCAAATAATTATTTCTACATTAAGACTCTAAAAGAACTTGATTATCAGTTATTTGTGTATGTTTCAGTTAATTTTATTTAAATAAAAAATAAATACATTTAATTAATTTTAATTTAAAATGCACACTGCACGAATTGGTTAGTTTTGTAGTCGTTTTATTATTAAAATGAACATTTAAATCGTGCTGATATAACTCTCTGAAAGTCAATAAATCAAGAGTCTTAATGTAGAATTATAAAATTAAATTAATTGAGTATTTTTTATCTTAATAAAAATTAAATAACTGATAATCAATTACTTACGGTTTAAAGCCAAATTTTCCAGTTGTCGAATTTCCAAAATGTCTAAAGTCCAAGTGACTAAAACAGGTATTATATTATCAAAAATAGTAGAGTAGGCTAATAGATAGGAACAGCACTTGCGCTATCCTTGCGAATGAGGTATAATTTCTCCAACAACAAAAATACTTCCTCCAACAAATACTAAGTCCTTCTCATGTGCCTGCTCTTGCGCCACAGCTAAAGCATCTCGCACACTCGCATATGCCCGCGCATCTAAGCCCGCCTGCACAAATTTGTCCTTCAGTTTTTCTGCATCCATACCGCGTGGAATATTTGGTTTGGCGATGTAGTATATCGCATCTTTTGGAAGTAATTTTATCACCTTTTCATGGTCTTTGTCGCTGACCATTCCAATGACGATACCTAAGCGTTGGTAAGCTAGAGTAGCGAGTTGATTGACGACTTGACTAATGCCCGCCATATTATGTCCGCTATCGCAGATTGTCAGTGGTTTTTCGGAAATCACCTGCCACCTGCCGATGAAATTTGAAAGCGATTTTACTTGCTTTAATGCTTCAAATTTTGATTGCTCATTTGAAATTATCTTTTCCTCATTCAAAATTTTCTCACTTAGTAAAACACCAACTAAATTTTTTGATTGGTAATTACCATAGAGGTCAGTTGGGAGGATGTAGCTCTTCATACCCCCAGCCCCTAAAGGGGAGTTTGCCCTCCCCAAAGAAATGCGTGCAGACTCCCCTTTAGGGGCTGGAGGTGTAAGGAGAGGACAGATCTCATACACATTCCCTGTCAATGCGATTTCTTTTTCTTTTATATGAAAAAAATCAGTCGCAAAATAAATTGGGGCATGGCGTTCAGCCGCAATTTTCTCAAAAATATGCGCCACTTCTTCCTGACGTTCACTAATCACTAGAGGAATATTCGGCTTGATGATACCTGCTTTTTCGGTGGCGATTTTCGGCAAAGTATCGCCCAAAAACTGTTGGTGGTCATAGCTGATATTCGTGATAATGGAGAGGATAGGGGAGAGGATGTTGGTAGAATCGAGTCGTCCGCCCAAGCCTGTTTCGATGAGGGCTATATCCACTTTGCTTTCTGCGAAATATTGAAATGCCATCGCCACCGTAATCTCAAAAAATGAGGGTTGGATGCGTTCAAAAAGCGGCTTGTTTTTCTCCACAAAATCCACGACAAACTGCTCTGTGACATATTGCCCGTCTATCTTGATGCGCTCTCTGAAATCGCGGTAATGTGGTGAAGTGTACAAGCCCGTTTTCAGTCCATCCGTTTGCAAAATCGCGGAAAGCATGTGCGCCGTAGAGCCTTTTCCATTCGTACCCGCAATGTGTATGGATTTGAATTGTTGGTGTGGATTGCCGAGTGCTTCGCAGAGGGTGGTGATGTTGCGAAGGTCTTTTTTCATGGCTGCCGCACCTATACGTTGGTACATGGGCAATTGAGTGTAGAGGTAGTCAAGAGCAAGTTCAAGTGTCAAATTCAAGCACAGGCTGTACCGACGATTTTAGCCGTCGAGTGGTTTAAAAATAAGTAGTGTTATACATGCCGGACTTTGGACATCGGGGAATTAGGAAATTTGGCGAAGACATTGTTTTTGATGCCTTGTCAGGAGCTTGTTTTCACACTATTCTTCCATTTCATCCATCCGCGAATCTGCATCAATACATTCACAAAGTGCATAAATGCCAAAAACCATAAAGCCGCATAAGCGCAAATCAAGCTAGCAAAAAACTGTCCGACCCCCATCACATAGAATCCGCGAATGGATTGGCGGTTGAATAATTCAAAACCCCAAAGTATGAGGGCAGCAGAGGCTATTTCGATGATGATTTTTAGTGTCATGTTTTGATAATTTATTGGACGAAATGACCTCAATGTACAAAAAAAACACTCCAGTGGGAGCTGAGTTTTATATATTTTTTGAACAAAAAATTTAACATACTCTAATGTGAGTGTGTGAAATATTAGGGGTATTTTAATGTGTTTAAACATAATTCAAAATTGAAAACTGCCACAAAGATACAAAGTATAAATTGCTGATAAGCATGAAAATTCTTTGTGCCTTTGTGGCAAAATTAAAGATGTGCAGTATATGTGTTTTGGCTTTTCATATCTGATTGCCCCTAATATTTTTTGGACTTTGGACAAAATGGGAACTAGGGAATTGGGAAATTAGGTTTAGAATCGTAACTCATTGATAACCAATTGAATAAGTTTTATTAAGGCTACCCGTTTAAGTTTGCTTGCGGGATAGTACTCGTCTGACGAAGGTTTTTGTGAAATGTAGTGATTTGTCTCATAAAATATTCGCATTGAATAAAGGGATTCGTCTGACGAGTATTCGCTTTAGGCAAAGTAAATGGCTAGCCTTTATTAATAAAATAAAACATGTTATTAATCACTTTTTGTAAAAATCTAAGAAAGAAGGGTTTACCTAATTTCCTAATTCCCCAATTTCCTCTGTCCAAAGTCCAGTATCGTAGGACTTGATATATTTTTGTTTGAAAAATGAAATGAAACGATGATTTTACCCTGCACCATTAATCTGAAAAAATCGCTTGCTCCCACATTCGGATTTTAACAATTATTATTTGTTAAAAAGGAAATTCTTACCACGATGATAAAAAGGTATTGTACGACAATATTAAAAATTAATAATTCTCAAAAAATTACATTCCAATGAATTGTAAAAACTACGAACTGACAGCCAATTAAGCCTTAGAAAGTATCTGCAATTTCAATTATAATACTAATAATAGTCTATATTCGATTGTTTTTGCGTTACTTATCATTAGAAATAATTTAACTTTGAAAATAAACCATATTTTATTGATTATAAGTAAATAAAATATCCACAATTTATTTAATTTTAAAACGTCACAAAATTCAATTTTTCTTTCCTTTTTAATAAATTTAATTTTAATAGTTGTTTTATTATTTTTTATAAATAATTGATAAGTAAATTTTTATAAATTTATATTTAAATACTTCAATTATTTTTGTGTGAAATAATATCCTAATAATTTATTTTTTCAAAAAAAATCGTGTCACAATAGTGAGTATTTTTTTTTGTCACAAAGCTGCTGTCCTCACCATATTACACGCTATATCCAATTTCCCTCTTATTTATTAATGTCTCTCATGTCTCTTAATGTTATTTCGTGTGATATGGGAGATTGCTATTTGTCCACAATCCATCATTGCTATGCTAAATTTTACACATCAGACAAATCAAACACGCAAAAGTTCTGCGTCAAAACTTCTTCTTGTTTTATTCATTTTTGCTTTTACATCTCAGATGTCCGCCCAATGTCCGACCATCTTCATAGATGACCTCAACGGCGTACCCGGATACCCGACACTCAATGATGCGAGTGTATGCGGCGAACCGGATACTTTGACTTATTATTTACTCAATACCTCCGGGCAGGAATTGCTCAATTCGCAAATCGAATTGGAAATTCCACAGGGTTTTGCTTATGCGGGATTTTATGATTATTACGACCCGGCTTATGTCATCAATCAGGGCAGCACTTCCGACCCCAATGCGCCTTCCTTTGTGATGACCAATTTCAGTGCGGATAGTGTGCAGATATTTACAGTGGGAGTAGTAGCAGTGTGCGATGTGTACGAATTGCCCAGTACAGCCGTTTTTGAGTTTGATATGAACTTTAATTATATCTACAATGACCCTGCACTTGGCTTGCTTTCTTGTACGACAACCTCCAATGGTGATATTAATTACAGCCCTTTTCTCAAGCGACCTACCTTGAATATCATTGGGAATAGTGCGCGCAATATCACCATCACCAATAATGCCAGAAGATGTACCAATGTTACGGTCTCTCAAAATGGAATCGGAGCATCACTGACAGATTTTAAATTTGAAATACAAGGCATAGACCTCACCACAAATTATATATTAGATAGATTCAGAGTAAATGGCACCAACGCTCCATGGACTTACGATCCGGCTACGATGACCGTCACCGCAGATGTGACTTCGGGTTTTCTGCCCGG
>CALCMV010000266.1 GCA_937967535.1 uncultured Saprospiraceae bacterium | reverse complement strand
AAGGACAGGCGAAAATTCGACAGGTGGTGCATAAAAGCAATTTGGATTCTCCAAACCCTCTCTCAAAGGAATAGAAATATCTATTGGCTGATTGAGGTTCGTTTGATAAGTCGTATTATTAATAGTGAGTGTGCAGTTCATGGTTTGTAGTTCATAGTTCATAGTTTTTAGTTCATAGTTTGTAGTTCATAGTTCATAGTTCATAGTTTTTAGCTTGTAGCTTGTATGTAAGATAAGTTTCATGTTAAAACTGTGAACTAAAACGACAAAAGTATCTAAATATTCGTGCAAATCGAAAATTCGTGTTACCTTTATTTCGAGGAAATAATAAAAATTGGAGAAAACAAGCAACATAGATTTATTAGAAAGGGATTTGTACCTGAAACAGTTACAAATTAAAAGCCTTTTGTATATCACCCAATCCATCAATAAGAACGTATCTGCGGATAATTTATTTAAAATTTACAAAGATACGCTCAATTGGGAATTGGGTATACCACGTATGGCTCTATTCTTTCGGGAGGAAGAAAAATGGATTTGCAAAAGTCATATCGAAGCCAGTGACGAACTGCTTGATATTGACATGACTCCGCATATCAAAAACTACTCGCGGATTAGTTTGTTGGAAGAAAATAAACCGACATATTTGGATGATTATGACATCGTAGTGCCGGTGTTTCATAAGGAAATTCCCATTGCCGTAACTTTTATCGGTGGCTTGAATGACCATGATGATATTTATGAAAAAATAGAATTTGTCAGTACGATTACGAGTATTATTTCGGTAGCTATTGAGAATAAACGCTTGTTTAAAAAGCAGTTGGGGCAGGAACGACTCAAACGCGAAATGGAACTTGCCGCTTCGATGCAAAACCTCCTTATTCCCAAATCTCTCCCTGAAAATGATTATTACAAATTTAACGGCGTATACAAACCGCACTTGGGTGTAGGGGGCGATTATTTTGATTTTGTGGATTTGGGGAATGGTGAAGTGTCGTTTTGTGTAGCGGATATTTCGGGGAAAGGGATAGCGGCTGCCTTGCTGATGTCCAATTTTCAGGCACACGTACAGGCGATTGTACGACGCAATTTGCCGATGCGAAAACTCATTAAAATCCTCAATAAACGAGTATTGGAAATTACAAAAGGTGATAAATTTATTACTTTTTTTATTGGAAAATATAATGTCGAAACCCGCAAATTGCAATATATCAATGCCGGACATACCCGCCCGATTCTATTGATGGATTGCTGCAAATATCGGCTCGATGAGGGATGCACTATACTCGGTGTATTCGACCAATTGCCGGATATTGAGGTCGGTGAAATTACGGTAGAGGAAGAATCTATGCTCGTAGCCTACACCGATGGTTTGACGGATTTGAAAAATGAAAACGGCGATTATTTTAATGTAGATTCGCTCGAAAGATTTATTGATGACAACCGCGATATGGAAGTTGAACAATTCAACGAAAAACTCCTTAAATATATAGACAAATTTAAAGGAGAACGCGACTATCCCGACGATGTAGCGGTGCTTACTTGCAAACTTTATTAATTCAAAATTCACTTATTGGAATGGGTATTTCAAAAATTCTACTTATTGTGGGCATTTATCTGGTATATCGGAATTTCATTAAGCCGTATATGATAGATGCGCCTGTCTTTCGTAAACCCAAAGATAAAATTGACGAAAAAGAACAAGATAAGGGTGACTTTATTGATTATGAAGAAATCGAGTAATAAGCCCCCGGTACTTCAAGTTTCATTACATATCCCACAAATAGATATAATTGTGAAATACTGATAATCAATTGAGTGTGTAAAATATTAGGGGCATTTTAATGTGTTTAAACATAATTCAAAATTGAAAACTGCCACGAAGACACAAAGTATAAATTGCTGATAAGCATGAAAATTCTTTGTGTCTTTGTGGCAAAATTAAAGATGTGCAGTAGTATGTGTTTTGGCTTTTTAGTGAAAGATGCCTTTTATTTTTTTATAAAAAGCCATTTTTCGGAATTTTTGTTTTTGGAATTTGGCACTTGAAATCGTACCTTGCGTGGTCTTTGCTATATGAATAACACACCATAGAAACGCAGCAAATATGCTCTAAAGTTATTTTGCGGCGTTTCATAATTAACAAACGATGAACGCAAAAAAAATTAAAACCATTCCCTTAAAAGATTTTTTTAGAAATCCCGAAAAAACGCGCTACACCTTATCGCCAAATGGTGAGTATCTTGCCTACCTTGCACCGTACAAAAACCGGATGAATATCCATGTGCAAAAAATCGGCAGCCATGAAGTACGCAGATTGACCGGAGTAGAAGACCGTGATTTGGCGGGCTATTTTTGGGCAACGAATGACCGCATACTCTATGTGCGTGATTTTGGCGGCGATGAAAATTTTCATGTATTTGGAGTAGATGTCAATGGTGATAATGATAAAGACCTGACACCTTTTAAGGATGTATTGGCACAAATTATTGATGATTTGAAGGATGATGATGAGCATATCATTGTAGGGCTGAATAAGCGTAATCCGCAGATTTTTGACCCCTACCGACTCAATATCAATAGCGGCGAATTGAAAATAATTGCCGAAAATCCGGGCAATATTACGAATTGGATGACCGACCACGATGGCAAACTGCGCGTGGCAGTATCTACCGATGGTGTCAATAGCAGTATTTTGTACCGACCTACTGAAAAGGACGAATTTGAGGTGGTACACACTATGAATTTCCGACAAACGTTGACACCTTTATTTTTTACTTTTGATAATCAACATATCTATGCCATCTCTAATTTGGGGCGGGACAAAAATGCGATTGTTGAATTTGATATTGCCAAAGGAAAAGAAATCAAAGTACTCTACGAACATGATGAGGTAGATGTAGACAGCCTCAGCTATTCGCGCAAGCACAAAAAACTGACCTTTATTTCGTATATAGATTGGAAGCAACAGTATAAATTTTTGGATAAAGAACGCGAAGATTTGCAAAATAGACTCGAAAGCGACATCGGACAAGAGTACGAAGTCGTGATAGTGAGTAGCAGCAAAGCAGAAGATAAGTTTTTGATTCGTACTTATAGCGACAGGTCTTTGGGGGCGTATTTTTTCTACGATAAAAATACGGATAAACTCGAAAAAATCACTGATGTCAGCCCTTGGCTGAATGAAAATGACCTCGCAGAAATGAAAGCTATCAATTACACTTCGCGTGATGGATTGAAAATCAACGGCTACCTTACACTGCCCCAAAATGTACCGCACAAAAACCTTCCCGTAGTGGTCAACCCACATGGCGGACCTTGGGCGCGGGATGCCTGGACCTTCAATCCCAATGTACAGTTTCTTGCCAATCGCGGTTATGCCGTATTGCAGATGAATTTTAGGGGCAGCACGGGCTACGGGCGCAAATTTTGGGAAGCCTCCTTCAGCCAATGGGGACTCAAAATGCAAGACGACATCTCCGACGGCGTACATTGGCTTATCAATCAAGGCATTGCAGACCCCAAGCGGATTGCTATTTACGGCGGCAGCTATGGCGGTTATGCGACTCTGGCGGGCATTACTTTTACGCCCGACCTCTACGCTTGTGCCGTTGATTATGTCGGCGTTTCCAATCTGTTTACTTTCCTCAAAACCATTCCGCCTTACTGGAAGCCCTACCTCGAAATGCTCAAAGAAATGGTCGGCGACCCTGACGGCGAAGCCGATTATGAGCGACTTCGTGCCACCTCGCCCGTTTATCATGTTGATAAAATCAAAGCTCCTTTATTGATTGCACAGGGCGCGAAAGACCCTCGCGTGGTACAAGCCGAATCCGACCAAATGGTTGAGGCACTTCGCAAACGCGGTATTGATATAGAGTATATTTTGAAGGAAAATGAAGGACACGGCTTTCACAATGAAGAAAATCGCTTTGAATTTTATGAAGCTATGGAACGCTTTTTAGCCAAACATTTATTGACGGGTTGATGAGTTTTGACGAGTTGTTGAGTTGTTGAGTTGTTGAATTGTTGAATTGATGAGTTATTGAGTTGTTGAGTTGTTGAATTTTATTTTTTACTCCGTAAAAATCCTAACGTCAATTCGTCAACACAACAATTCGTCAACACAACAATTCGTCAACACAACAACTCGTCAATTCAACAACACGACAACTCAACAACTCAACAACTCGTCAACACAACAACTCGTCAATTCAACAACACGACAACTCAACAACTCAACAACTCGTCAACACAACAACTCGTCAACTCGTCAACTCAACAACTCGTCAACTCAACAACTCAACAACACATCAACACAACAATGCAAAAAAAAATCGCCAATCTTCGCCGCGACTACCAATCTCGTACTTTAGACATTACAGAGCTATCTTCCGACCCGTTTTTACAATTTAAAAACTGGTTTGATGAAGCATTGGAAATAGCCAACGAAACGAAAGGTTTTGAGGCAAATGCCATGACCTTATGTACAGCTACCCCCGATGGTCAGCCTTCTGCAAGAATTGTCCTTTTGAAAGGATTTGACGAAAATGGCTTTATTTTTTATAGCAATTACAAGAGCAAAAAAGGACAAGAAATCGAAACCAACCCAAATGTTGCTTTGGTTTTTCATTGGCATGATTTGGAAAGACAAATTAGAATTGAAGGGCAAGCCGGGCGCGTAGAGGCTTCATTATCAGATAAATACTACAATAGCCGTCCGCGAAAAAGCCGATTGGGGGCATGGGCTTCTCCACAAAGTCAAACTATTGACAACCGCGAAATCCTCGAAAATAATATGCAGCAACTACAAGCCGATTATGGCGAAGAAAAACCCATTCCGCGTCCGCCGCACTGGGGTGGGTATCGTGTCGCACCTTCCATGATAGAATTTTGGCAAGGACGCAGCAGCCGCTTACACGACCGCATCGTTTATCAAAAAGATAATGAGGCTTGGAGGATTCAACGACTCGCGCCTTGAACAATGCCTCAATAATGAAATGCTCTTAACTCCAAATTAAAGCGTACTCGTCAGACAAATCCACTTCTATTCCCTTTGCAATTTACAAATAAGATTTATAAACATATTCGTCTGACGAGTTTGCTGCCGGTTAAGTGGGTGGACTCGCGTTAATATTCGCCAAATCAGATATTGAACGTTTTTTAGTAAAAATTATTTAAAATTATAATTTATATTAATTTGCAATTTAAATATTTATAAAAAAATAAATTACTCGCGTTTGATTTGTTATTAAACTACTATACACTTTTTGAAATCCACGAAACTCAGGGCTTGAATATTCTCATTAAAATTTATAGTCAGCTAAACGTCATAATTGCTTAAAAAAGTACCTTATGTACATCGTATCGTGTCTCTTTTGTGTTAAAACTATGGGCTAGCCATTTAACTTTGCCTAAAGCGAATACTCGTCAGACGAATCCCTTTATTCAATGCGAATATTTTATGAGACAAATCACTACATTTCACAAAAACCTTCGTCAGACGAGTACTATCCCGCAAGCAAACTTAAACGGCTAGCCCATAGCAGTATTTAATGTACTGATTTTTAGCATTTTACGAACCTTACTCGTCGGACATTTTCAAAATATCCGACGAGTAAGGCTCATCATCCAATTTAAATTACATCACCAACGCAATCCGTTACAATCAGCAACTATGAACTATGAACTTGATAGCCCAACTTTCGTGTTAGACTTTAAAATTCAATAAGAAATTCTTCACTTCATTATCAAATTTTTCGCCATCGTCAAACAGGAATTTCACTTCAATGGGAAGCGCGTAAATTGGTAAATTATGTTGGAGCAAATAAGGCTTGTGCATATCCAATCTTAAAGTATCCTTTTCTGTGGTAATGATAATTTTATTATCGGAATTTATTTCATTAAATTTATTGCGAATACGTCCAATATCTGTTTTTTCAAACAAATGATGGTCGCGGAAGGAAATCATCGTTAGCGACTTCACTCTCGGTCTCAAATAGGCTTCCAAATACTGCGGACGCGCTATTCCACAGACCAATAATACATCATGCGTAGCATCTAATCTAATCTCCAAATTGGGTTCGTAAATGTGGTAAGGCGTAAAGTATTCGTAGGTCGAAAAATAGACATTTTGGTAGCTGTACGGCTGCATTTTTTTGATAAATTGATTGCGCTGTGCCAACGTCAAATCATGCGGACATTTGCTGACTATCAATGTATTAGCCCGTTTGTATGCCGATGCCCACTCCCGCAATCGTCCCGATGGTATGAGGTAATCGCTCATAAAAGGAAACTCATATTCGGTCAGCAAAATATTCATCCCTGCCCTCATTGAGCGATGCTGAAAACCATCGTCGAGAATGATGGTTTGCAAGTCGGGGTCAATCATTAGCATTTGCGGAATTGCCATCGTGCGTTCTTCCGCTACTGCCACCATGATTCCCGGAAATTTGCGTTTAAATTGCATCGGCTCATCGCCTGCATTACGCGCCGTATCGTTGGGGTGTACAATACGAAAACCTCGCGTTTTGCGCCCGTATCCGCGACTAAGCGTAGCTACCCGAATGTACTCGCGCAGCATCCGCACAAGGTACTCCGTATGTGGCGTTTTGCCCGACCCGCCTACCGTCAGATTGCCCACACAAATTACCGGAATATCGAAGCGAAAACTCCGCAACAACTCTGTGCGATATAGAAAATTACGCACACTCAAGCCCATGCCGTAGAGCAGCGCAAAAGGAGCAAAAATCAATCGTGTGAGTGGGTCGTTTTCCAATGTTTATCAAATTTTTATATCTAAAGTAAGTAAATGTAAAATAACAAGTTGTAAAATGTAAATTTGTAGGACGCGAGTGGACGCGAGACATTTTTATTTCATTGATTTTTAAATTTTTAAACAATAAAAAAAATAAAAATGTATTGTACACGTACTACATTCCGATAGCTATCGGAATTTACATTTTACATTTCAAAAAAAGTGTCAACTACTTTATTATTTTGATGAACTTGTCCTAAATTTCCTATAATATATTCGAGGTTTGCTCCTTAATTTTCTCCAACTCATCTTTCATCTGCACCACAATGCGCTGTATATCTGCTGAATTGGCTTTGGAGCCGAGCGTATTGATTTCCCGTCCCATTTCTTGTGAGATAAAATTGAGTTTTTTGCCTTTGGTATTCGTATTTGTATCGTCGAGTTGTTCGATAAAATACTCGCAGTGTTGTTCGAGGCGTACTTTTTCTTCGGTGAGGTCGAGTTTTTCGATATAAAAAAGGATTTCTTGTTCGAGTCGGTTTTCATCAAAGCCTTTCTTTTGGCGAAGTTCGATGAGGTGTTGGGTAAATCTGTCGCGCAGGCGTTGGAGGCGCGGGGCTTCGTGTGGGCTGAGTTGAGTGAGCAAGTTCTTGATATTATTGACCCGTAGGCGAAAGTCCGTTTCGGTGATATCTCCTTCGCTTTTTCTAAATTTTTTGAAATTGCTCAAGGCTTCTTGTACCGCTTTTTTGATGGTCTTCCACGTATCGTCGTCAATATCGGTTTCGGAGGGGGCAGTGACATCGGGTATTCGCATAATGGCTTGCGTGAGGTCGCTGGTTTGCTTGATATTGAGTTCTTTTTGGACTTGGCTCAACTCGCTATAATATGCCATAAACAAGTCGCGGTTAAAAGTCATCATTTGGGCTACACCATCTTGCTGAATATCTACGGCAATATCAGCCTTACCACGCTTAATATTTGCGGTAAGGAGTTGGCGGAGTTCCATTTCTTTTTCGCTGAAGCCCTGCGGAAGCCGCACCTTCAAATCCAAAAACTTGCTGTTTAGTGATTTGATTTCTACTACGACAGTTTGCTCGCCGATTTTTTGAGTGCTACGCCCGTAGCCGGTCATGGATAATAGCATAAGTTACAATGCTTAGTTCTACTAAGAGCATGTTTAAAGAATAAGCTCGTCCAAATGTTGATATTACTTTTTAAACTATCCTTGAATAGAAGTTATAAATTGGTATATACTGTGAATGGGGTAAATTTCGGAATTTATCAGTTTTACGAATGAACCCGTAATGACTGCTTTACAGGGTGGACGGGAATACCGTACAGGCGAATTTATTCGCCACGTAAATAATAAATTTAATTTGTAAAATATTTACTTACAATTTATTACAAATAACAATTACACTGCACTTGGCGATTGAAATCGCCTTTACGAGTTCGCGGTCAGCCTGTTTAGCTATCAAGTAAATTATTTTTTTAATTTTTAATAAACTCTAAAACAATAATTTATGAAGTTTATAGCAGTTTTACTGACAACTAAAGTAGTCATTACGATTTTCTAATTAAAAGATAAAACAAATCATTTTCGACGGCTAAAGTCGTCGGTACTATTCGCCTGAAATATTTTTTGAAAATGAAGAAACACAATTTTAGTGCAGGTCCGGCTATTTTGCCTGCTAGCGTATTTGAGCAAGCTGCCGAAGCTGTTCGTGATTTGGACGGTATCGGACTGTCTGTTTTGGAAATTTCGCACCGTAGCGCGGAGTTTAAAGCCATTCTTTCGGAGGCACAACAATCTGTAAAAGACCTCTTGGGCATCGGTGATGAATTTGATGTCTTATTTTTGACCGGCGGGGCAAGCAGTCAATTCTATATGACGGCAATGAATTTGCTGGCTAATAACGAAACGGCAGGTTATGTAGATACCGGCACGTGGTCGGCAAAGGCAATCAAAGAAGCAGAACGCTTCGGGGCGATTAAAAAACTTGCTTCGTCGAAAGAAGATAATTATACTTATGTACCGAAGGGTTTTGATATTCCGAGCGACTTGAAATACTTGCACATTACGAGCAATAATACGGTATTTGGCACACAATTTCGTCAACTGCCCGATACCAAAGTGCCGATTATAGCGGATATGTCGTCCGAAATTTTCAGCCGCCCGGTTGATATGAGTCGTTATGACCTCATCTATGCCGGAGCGCAAAAAAATCTTGGTCCGGCGGGTGTTACATTGGTCGTGGTTCGCAAAGGCATCACCGGAAAAGTGAAGCGCGAGATTCCTACCATGCTCAATTATGAAACCCACATCGCCAAAGATTCTGCCTTCAATACGCCACCGACCTATCCTATATACGTATGTTTGCTGACGATGCGTTGGATAAAAGCACAAGGCGGTGTGGCTGCAGTAGCTGCCAATAATGATAAAAAAGCCAAGTTGATTTATGATGAAATTGACAGCAATCCGCTTTTTGAAGGCACTACGGCAGTAGAAGACCGTTCGCTGATGAACGCAACTTTTATAGCGAAAAATGATGCACACACTGCGCCTTTCTTGGAGGCTTGTGCGGCAGCAAATATTTCAGCAATCAAAGGACACCGTTCGGTAGGTGGTTTTCGTGCTTCTATTTATAATGCAATGCCTATGGAAAGCGTACAAATATTGGTAGATGTGATGCGCGATTTTACGGCAAAAAATGGTTAATAATGAGTGAATAATGATAAGTTCATCAAGATAGTTGACACTTTTATATTTAAAGTAAATAAATCCCGTCATTCGTCGGGACAAGTTGTAAAATGTAAATTTGTAGGACGCGAGTGGACGCGATAAATGGCTATCCTAACGAAGACATAATTTGTTATTTATCAGCTAAATAAATGTTTGAATAAAATTTATTTGAAATAAAATACAAATAATACAAGCTGTTGATTATGTCCCGATAGTTATCGGGATTACCGAATTCCTTAATTACCGAATTCCCCGATGTCCGAAGTCCAATCTATAAATTG
>CALCMV010000265.1 GCA_937967535.1 uncultured Saprospiraceae bacterium | reverse complement strand
CAAAGCTACGCCAACGAAAAAGGCTACGAAATGACCCTCCCAAATATTGGCTCTATCTTCTGGGTCGCCTTCACCAAAGAGCGCATCACCCGTGCCGACCAAATTCAAGCAGAAAGCATGGAAAAATTCAAAATTCTGCATCACGAATTGTTGCAACGTGGCGTTTATCTTGGTCCTTCGGGTTATGAGGTGGGCTTTGTTTCGGCAGCACATACGGAGGCGGATTTGGACGAAGCGGCTGGGAAAATGTGTGAGAGTTTGGATGTGGTGTTTGCGTAACACGGACAACTTGTACCGACGAATGACGGTATTCCTGTCCGTACCGAATGTTACGCGAAAAAACTGTATTTTTACAAAAAATAAAACGAAAAATACATGCAAAAAATAGTCATAGAAAATTTCATGGCAATTCCTTACGCTGAAATAGAAGTGAATAAGGTATTGGTGTTGATTGGTGAACAGGCGAGTGGGAAAAGTACGATTGCGAAGTTGATTTATTTTTTTAAGTCTTTGAGGGATGAGTTATTCAATCAGGTTTATCAAGATTCAACTCGTGGAGATTTTGACATTGACAGAGATTTCGCACCTACTATTCGCAATAAATTTTATGACTTTTTCGGATCCGACCATTTTGATTTTAGCATTACATATTATTACAAGATATTTGAATACATAAAAATAGCTCCTAACTCCAACTCAAGAAGCATCTCAGTAAAATTTGATATTGACACAACTACAAATAAGTTCGAACAGAGAGCTACACAACTCAAACGCGAACTTCAAAAAAACAGAGTAAATACAGAAGATTCAGTTGTAAATATGTTGGCTGAACAAAATGAAGCCATGTACGCAAGTACCTTATCTTCTCTTGTTAATGATATGTTTTATTGTCTTCACAACTCTTCTCTGTATGTCATTGCAGGAAGAAATGCTACGGTAAGTTATTCCGATATATTTGAGAAATATTTTTTTGCGAATCTTCAAAGAAAAATTGAGGAAAATAAAGGAAATTCATCTATTCAAAAAGAACAAACGATTGATGAGGTTTTGATGCTAAAATTCGTAGAGCGCACCGATAGAATAAAAAGTTTCTTCAAAAAATACGGCGACTTTGGTAGCTTGATTGATTTTTATGCTAATTCTAAGCGCGATATTGACAAAAATAATTTTATTAGCATTTATGAAACCATAACAAAAATATTGAAGGGCGATTATAAGATTGACAATCAAGGTGAAAAAATAATGCTTCCAAATGAAAACAAGTCTGTCCACCTCAACAACGCCTCCTCCGGTCAACAAGAATCCATCAGAATACTACAAGACATCTTTTTATCATTAATCGAACAACAAAAAGTATTCAGAATCATAGAAGAACCGGAAGCGCATTTATTCCCCGAAGCGCAAAAACTGATGATAGAATTATTGGCTATTCTGGCGAATGCCGACGACGATAACCAAGTCATTATCACGACACACAGCCCTTATGTATTGACGGTATTTAATAATTTATTATTTGCCAATCGCGTCATAGAAAAAAATCCTGATGCGCGAGAAGAAGTTTCAAAACTCATTGATAGTCAAAGTATTATTAAAGCTAATGACTTTGCCGCATATTCGCTCAATCCAAGCCAAGCCGATGAAAAAGGAGAAGGCTACTGCGTGAATTTAGTCAATGAACGCACCCAAGTCATCGACCAAAATTACTTAGACACCGTTTCCGAAGAATTGAGCAACGATTTCAGAACCTTATACGACCTACACACCAAATCATTTGCCCGAAGATGAAACCATCCGAAGCCTTATTAGAGAAATTAAAAAATATTGACAGAGTTGAAGATTGTCACGAAATCTCGTCCGCAGAACACTTTTTTATTGTGGAAGAACGGAAAAGCGGTACATCTGTAATTGTTGAACAAGTGGATGAGAATGCTGTGTTTTTCTCTATCATAAATCCCAACCAATCTGAAGTCAACTTCATTCCTATTGATGGTAAAGAGGGAATGCTCCGATATGATGATTCCTATTGTGATGCCATCATTTTTGAAGACAACTTTTTCACTTTTCTCGAATTTAAACTTAATGCAACGAGTTCGGCGATAAGAGCAGTTCGCAGAAATCGGAAAAAGGCAGCTCAACAACTCATTAACACGATTCAATTCTTTGATGAAAAATTGGGGCGAAACTATCAAGATTTGACATTGGAAGCCATTATTGCAACGCCTGATATATACCCAAAAGCCGATGCCACATGGGTTAGCATAGCCACAGGATTTTTAGAAGAATACGGCATCCCACTATACGAGGACACAAAGAAAGAATATGGAGACGGAAAATAAAAAAATGTATAAGCCTTTTAGCAATTTTAAATAAAAATTAACGCAATATCAGCAGTTGGGAATGGATAAAAATGAAATAAGTAATGATAAAAAAATACGCCCTTGCATAATCTAAATATAAAACCTATTTTTATCCTATCAATTTTCATTATAAACGTTTCGCAGAAAAACAAAATATATGAAAACTCATCATTTAATTCTAATCGGAATTATGATTTCAACAATTAATTTGTCATATTCACAAAATCGCAGAGAAATCGGAAATCTAGTACTAGAAGATATTCCCGAAATTCCCGAAGAAATCAAAGTTCAAGTCCAGCAATATCAAAATGCGAGGGCGGCATCTTTGGAAGATTGGTTGCCCAATGACAAGGGCATGCTCATATCCACACGATTTGGAAACACCAATCAATTACATACAGTCAGCAGTCCGGGTGCTGCCAGAAATCAAATCACATTTTTCAACGAACCTGTCACCAATGGTCTGTTCTGTCCTTCGTCTGATTACGATGGTTTTCTATTTACGAAAGACAGTGGCGGCAATGAATTTGCACAGATATTTTGGTACGATATGGGTTCGGGCAAATCGGAAATGATAAGTGATGGCAGCTCGGTCAATTTTGGAATTAAGTGGTCGAATAAAAGCGGTAAATTCGCTTTCACATCTACGCGAAGAAATACAAAAGATTTTGATATTTACGTATCGGATATGGCTGCTCCCAAAAAAGCCGCGCTCAAAATAGACCGTGGAGGTGGTTATTGGATGGTCAATGGTTGGTCGCCGGACGATAGCCAATTGATTGTACTTCAATACCTATCCAGCACCAATTCCAATGCCTTTATTTTGGATGTCAATAGCAATAAATTGACGCAAATGAACGAAGGCGATAAAGAAGCGGTCTTCGTTCCTTTGGCATGGAACAAAACGGGAAGCCACATTTACGTAACGGCAGATGAGGGGAGAGAATTTAAAACGCTGGCAAAATATGAGGTCAAAACCGGCAAATTGACCTACTTGACAGATGATATTGAATGGGATGTAGAAAATTTTGTAACGAATGTAAATAAAACGAAAGCTGCTTTTACCGTCAACGAAAATGGTTTTAGCCAATTATATACGCTGGACTTGACATCCGACAAATATTCAAAAGTACCTAATCTCCCGATTGGACAAATATACGGCTTGAAATTTCATCCGACCAAAGATAAACTAGGCATGGTACTAAACACTACACAAACGCCCGGCGACGTGTATTCGATAGACCTCAATACCATGCAAAACAAGCGATGGACAACAAGCGAAGTCGGTGGATTAAATACCAAAACATTCCCCGAAGTAGAGTTAATCATGTACGATACCTACGATGAGGTAGATGGCAAAAAACGACAAATACCCGCCTTTGTGTATAAGCCGCAAAATGCGGGCGCAAACCTCCCCGTCATGATTTCCATTCATGGCGGACCGGAAGGGCAACACATTCCGTATTTTTCTTCTTTTTATGCTTTTCTGGCGAATGAAATGGGCATCGCCGTAATCGCTCCGAATGTACGCGGTTCGGCAGGCTATGGCAAAAATTATCTTAAACTGGATAATGGATTTCTGCGCGAAAATTCGGTCAAAGACATCGGCAAACTCATCGAATGGATTGAAAAAAATCCGGCTTATGACGAAAAACGCATTGCCGTATTTGGTGGTTCTTACGGCGGATATATGGTGCTATCTTCGATGTTTAAATATAATGATAAATTGAAATGTGGAATTGACATTGTAGGTATCAGCAATTTTGTGACCTTCCTCGAAAATACCGAAGAATACCGACGCGACCTCCGAAGAGCCGAATACGGCGACGAGCGTGACCCGAAAATGCGCCAATTTCTCGAATCCATATCGCCCACCAATCACACCAAAAAGATAAACAAACCACTATTCGTCATTCAAGGTGCCAATGACCCCCGCGTTCCCGCATCCGAGTCTGAGCAAATGGTGCAATCCATCAGAGAAAACGGCGGGGCAGTATGGTATATGCTCGCCAAAGATGAAGGACACGGATTTAGAAAAAAGGAAAATCGAGATAGAATGAATGAAGCTATCGCACTCTTTTTGCAGGAAAACTTTTTGAAATAAAAACTTTGAAATGAAAATGAAAATGAAAATTTTTTAAATGAAAATATTAATATGAATTAGGTGAATTAGGTAAAATACTCACTATCAATGACTTGTGTTAATTTTTACTTTATTTTTTATTTCAAATTAATTTTATTGCAATTTTCATTGTTATTGTTATTGATATTTTCATTTAAAAAAATTTTCATTGCAATACCTCATCAATCTTCTTTTCCAATCGTTTGTCTAAAGCATTTTTAATCAAATCCAAGTAATTTCCGCGTTGAATTTCGCGGTCAATATTGTAGTTTTTATCTTTCAAATGTGTGGGTTCGTACAAGCGGCGTTCTTTTAGGTTTTTGAAAATATTTTTACGCTGCAAATCTTCCGGCAATTTCAATTCTTCATCGCTTGTACTTTGTACGAAATAAGACTCTTGCTGCCCGTTTTTCAACTTCCATTTGTGTAGCCCGTCCTCACTGTCAAGATACGCGCCCGCGCAGTCGCCATCAATACGTATTTCTACACCAATAAACATATCATTTTCTTCCTCGCGTTCAAATTTCAATTTTTTATCTATTTGTTCTTCCACTCGTATATAATCTTTTCGTGTATCGTTGTGTACCTTGCTGCTACCATCTTCATTTGTGGTGACTATCGTTACTTTTTCCTCATAATATTCTTTACGATACCACAATCCAAACAACTGATAATCATAATTTTGTGTTTTTAATAAATCAATATACAATGAAATCGCTGTCACCGCATAATTTCCAATCAAAGCAATTTTTCGATGGTCGCAATTTGCATGTACACGCTTATAGAGTTCGCGTTTGAGTCCTTCAAATGAGGCTTCCCATGCTTCGGTGCGCTTTACGAGGCTTTCATTATAATACTTCAAACCCATACTTACCAACACAAAATCCTCCTCCAAATCGCGCACATCTTCCGTCATTAATTGTACGTTTTCTTTGATTTGAATACTATCTGTATAATTTTTTGCCTTCTCTGCATCCGCCCAAAATGACTTAGGTGAACGTCGTTTTTCGCGTTCCAAAATATCCAAATCACTCATCAATTTGAGGTAAAAACTACCCTCCTGCATCTTGGCAATACTTCGGCGAAGATGCGCCGCATGTTCCGTCCAACGGTCACGCGCAAGTTCTTCTACCAGCAATTCCATTTTCAAAGGGTCAGCTTGTACTTCAATGTGCGTTTCGCCATTTTTCAAGGTGACATCCACGACCAATTTATCTTCAAAATCATGCAAATTTAATTGCTTGGATAATGGCAAAACCAAACCTTCGCGCAAGGTGCGTTGTATCTGCCTCGCGCCGTATTTCGGGTCGTAGCCTGTCACTGCAAAATGGTCTAAAATCTCCTCCGAAATATTCAGTTCAATGTCGCGGTAAGCAATGCCTTCGCGTTTTTTGAATAAGTCAATTTCACGATTCACTACGTATTTGACAACATCTTTTGAAATGGGTTGAAAAGCAATAATCTCATCCATACGATTGAGCAATTCGGGTCTGAAATGCTTTTGCACTTCCGACATAAAATGCAGATTAACCGACTCATTATCAACCTCTTGTTTCCAAGCAATTCTATCAGATTGCAAGGCTTTCGCACCGATATTTGAAGTCATAATCACGATGGTACTACAAAAATTGACCAATCTGCCGGAACTATCCGTCAGTCGTCCGCTACCCAATAATTGTAAGAGCAAATCGTAGAAAGTCGAATCCGCTTTTTCGATTTCATCAAACAATAAGACGCAAAAGGGTTCGCGCCGCACCGCCGCCGTCAGCAACCCATCCTGATAGTAGCCCAAACCCGTCAATCGCTGCACATCATACGGATTGCTAAATTCACTCATATCAAAACGCAGCATACGTTTTCGATTGCCAAACATAAACTCCGCCAATACCTTCGCCAATTCGGTTTTGCCTACCCCCGTAGGACCGACAAAAAAGAAAGATGCAATCGGTTTGCCCTGCCTCGAAAGGTCGGTTTTGACCACCGGAAACATATTCGTCACGCTATCCACCGCAGCATCTTGACCAAAGACATTTTTACGGAAAAAATCGCGCACTTCGCCCACATCAATGCTTTGCTTAGGGTCTACCATAAAGGAAGGCATGCCCGTTTCTTCACAAAAATATTTTATCACTCCCGAACGGTCAATGCGGGTTTGTATCTTCTTTTGTTGTATTTTCTGCTCACGTTTATCCGCATTTTTTTGATTCAGTAAAATGCTCTCCAAAAAGCGAATCGGCTTGCCGGGAAAACCCGAATATGGCGTAAAACGGCGGTTGAGTCGAATCGTCTCTTTTATCGCATCCGATTCAATGACGACATTCTCCAAACGGGCAATATCGTTCACTTTCTGTACAATAATATCTTCCAATCCAGTACGCGGTTCTTCCAATCTAATCGTCTGAAACAGTGCCGTATAGTTCGGGCTTCGTACATCTATTTGAGCGAGTTCTTCGGGCGTACATTCCGTAATCATATTGACCTCTCCCCTACTCAGATAAGTACGGATGTACTCTGCCATACTCACATCATTTCCTGAGTATTGCCCGACCTCAAAAAGTTCCAGAAAATTCCTGACATACAGCACTTCGCCCTTTTCCGAAAGTTCGCGGCAGAGTATCGCCAGATTTTGTTCCCAACCTACATCGCCTGTCAGTTCCCGGATAAGCGTAGAAGCAGTAGTCTCCCAAATAATCTGATTAAAACCTAAGTCCTTTTTTTGGTGCGCGAGTTCCCATACTAGCGCGGTTTTGCCTAAGCCGGATGCACCTACAAGCAAAATATTTCGATTAAATTTTCCCTTCAAGACCCGCGCCATACGTTCCAATTCTTCCTCGCGCCCATAGGCTACACGACGCGGAATAACGAGTTGACGAGCAACTTTGGGCAACCATTCATCCTTCTTTTTATCTTCAATTTGAGCGAGTTGGGCGGGAGTCAAAAAATCAAGTTTCAACTCGGTTGTTTCCAATTTCAGGGATTTATACCACAAGGTCGGAATGACAAAATACATAGAACGCAGCCGCGAATTTCGTTTAAAATTCAAGCGAATACTCTCCTCCAATTTCTCTTTCAAATCCGCTTCATCCACGCCAAAAGCTTCCGCAGCGATAGCCGGAACAATGCCCAAGCAACCATTTTCACTTTTATTATATAAATAATCAAATTCTAAATCAAAGGCAGGATAGCGGCGGTGTTTGGGCTGTTCGATATGTATAGAAAGTGTTGCCGTTTCGTAATTTTCGGTATGATGATACTCCAAAAATTTACTGTAATTCCCCTTATCCACGACCTTTTTTTGAAATAATCGCTGAAAATCTCGCCTAAATGATTCTGCATCACCCGTCAGTCGAATAGCATCTTTTTCAAATAAAGACACAAAGACAGGGTCGCCTGTAAATCGCAGCCGGACGGTATGAAACGGTGTTTTTGTTGTATAAGACATTGATTAAGTTCAAGTTCAAGTGCCAAGTTCAAGCGCAAGTTTAAATTCAAATTAAAATTTGCACTGAAGATGTATTTTGTTGGTTATACTGTGAACAGTATAAATTTCGGAAAACTGTAATGACTGCTTTACAGGCTGACCGCGAATACCGTACCGACGACTTTAGCCGTCGCGTTAAATAAAAGTATATTTATAAATTATTTTATTTTAATAAATTAAAAATTAAAATAAATTTTATATGACGGCTAAAGTCGTCAGTATAGTGTTTCCGTCCACCCTGTAAAGCAGTCATTACGGGTTCATTCGGAAAACTGATATTTTCCGAAATTCACCCCGTTCACAGTATATGAAAAGAGGGATAAATGTACGGTTTTATTAGATATTAAACAGGTTTTTATTTATCATATTTTACACTTAACTTTGTGAAAACAGTCCATATATGAAAAAAATAATTATAGCAGGTGCAAGCGGGATGGTCGGTAGTATTGTGCTACGCGAATGTTTGGATTCGCCGGAAGTATCGGAAGTGACCTCGCTTGTAAGGCGTTCTTCGGGTATGAATCACCCTAAATTAAGAGAAATTATTCATCAGGATTTTCTAAATTTTTCTGAAATAAAAGAACATTTTGCCGGACAAGATATTGCTCATTTTTGTATTGGTGTATACACGGGTGCAGTATCGGACGATAAGTTTAAAATTATCACCGTTGATATGGCACAAAGTTTTGCAGATGCGGTCTTGGAGGGCAATCCGAATGTTACTTTTTGCCTCTTGAGTGGTGCAGGTGCCGACCCGCAAGAAAAGAGTCGCGTAGCTTTTGCCCGTTACAAAGGTGTAGCAGAGAACTACCTGATTGCTAAGGGCTTCAAAGGTCTCAATATTTTCCGTCCGGCATATATTTATCCTGTCGAAAAACGGCTATCACCTAATTTAATGTATAGCCTTTCCCGCAGATTATATCCTTTGCTCAAAAATGTGATGCCCGGTTCTGTCATTACTTCCGAAGAATTGGGCAAAGCCATTTTTAAAGCAGGAATCGAAGGGGCAAATCATGGTATTTTAGAAAATACTGCCATCAAAAAACTCTGACTAAACTTTGGAAATTACAGGCTGACCGGAAACACTGTACTGACGACTTTAGCCGTCAGATAAACTTTATTATAATTTATAAAAAAATAAAATTCAAGTATTTATAAATATATTTTTCATTTAACGCGACGGCTAAAGTCGTCGGTACGGTATTCGCGGTCAGCCTGCAATATCCCAAGTCCGGTAAGTATTTTTGATTGAGTGATTTTTGATTGAATAATGTTATTATTATATTTGCGACTTATTACTTTCTGGACTTTGGACATAGCTCCTCCATCCAAAATTAAATTTTGAAATTTTATCGGAGTATTTTTGTTGGTCAATCGGCTTCAGGCAGCGATTTTTTTCTTTTTCTTGTGCTTTTTGCCCTTATAGACCACTTTATGATGGTCTCTTTTGTCTTGTATTTCGCCCTGTTGCCTTCCTTTGCTTTTTATTTTGATGTTTGGTCGAAAGGGGTCTTGCTCAAACTGCAAAATAATAGATTCGAGTTGATTTTGAACTTCCGAAGGACTCGCTTTAAGGTCGTATTTCACGCGGTTTTTATAGCGTTTATCATACTGTTGCCACTTGGGTACACAAGGCTGGACTTCTTCTTGGGCAGCATACAACAAACAATAGGCTAAGCTCACAATTTCCATCCAATTATCCAAATGTTCTACATCCGGCGGTTGAAATTTTTGCATCAGTAAGCGTTGTTTGCCAAAGCGAAAATAATGCTCTATATCGAAACGATTGCGATAAGCCCAATAAATCTGCTCCAAACTCAACTTCATGCGGTTCTTCCCCCACACGCTCAACCACATCGGTCTTTTATAAATAGGCTCACGAGTTTTAGGGTCTAACAAACGCACCCGTACCAAGCGCATTGGTTTGTCCTTCATATTTTTCTTGCGCTTGGTACGAATCAACCTATTATTCCAAGCCTGTAACTCCACCAAAACATGCCGACCGTTGGAGAGTTTTGTGCCAAAACACTGCACCTCATCAGGTGCCTCATCCCATTGCTCGACCTCCCGGAGTTTGTAGGTCTCCCCATAAATTGCATCCGCTCCCCGTTTATCATCATTCGATGCCCGGCGCGTCTGCTGCTGCTCCTCGGTGAGTTGCTCCCAAGTCGAACGATTGTTGGCAAAACGAATAATATTCACTAAATTATCATTATCATAAGTATCCACAATGTACTCCGGTGTCGCATAATTGGAATCTAAGGCATTGACAACCATGCTCTTATGTAAAGGAGTATCCGCTATACCCAACAACTCATTCACTTGTTCGGCCGTCACAGTACCACGCACTTCATCCGTCTTGATGCGACGGGTACTCAAAGGTAAATTCCAAGGCGGCTCGGCACTATGATACAACGGACGGCGCTGCGATAGCCCAATCACCGAATAGTTGTAACCAACATCTACCGGCGCATTACGCTTTACCACATTATTGGATTTGTGAACATAGCCTCTGTCCTCCAAGGTCGGAGAGTGCCGACGAATAATCGGTGTCGTATCTGTGTTCAATAAATAAAAATCCTCAAAGGGTTTTTCAAAGTAAGGACTTTTTAGTCCTATCAATTCTTCACGCCAACCAGCCCGAGCAGCCGCTAAAACCTTAGCGTCCTCGCTATCATATTTATCAGCACTCCAAAGCGCATCTATGCTCTTGGTGATACTCGAATATTGGTAATGATAAACCACACTTTCGCTCAAGGCTGTCACAGACCGACTACCCGAATTACTCGCTAAAGCCATCAATAAATTCGCTAAGGCTTTGCGTCTTCCAACTTTTAAACCTAATATTGCACGGCAGAATGTTTCGGTATTTTTTTTCACATACAAATTTCACCAATTCATTCTGCTTTTTTTTATTTTTAAGTGATTTTTTGTCCAAAGTCCAGTTACTTTTAAAATAAAATATTATAAATTATTTCATTTGAAATAAAATCAAAAATCAAAAGTTAAAAGCTATGACAATTCAAGGAATTATTGACCGCCTCAAATCAGGAAATGAGCGTTTTGTAGCCGACAAATTAGATGGTAAACTGCAAGACACCAATAGAAGAACCGAACTCACCAAAGGACAACAACCACATACGATTGTATTGAGTTGTGCCGACAGCCGCGTAGTGCCGGAATTGGCATTTGATAGCGGATTGGGCGAACTTTTCGTAGTGCGTGTCGCCGGAAATATTGCCAATACCTCCTCTATGGCAAGCATCGAATATGCCGTAGCACACTGTGGCTCAAAAGTAATAGTCGTACTCGGACATCAAAGCTGTGGTGCAGTAACAGCAGCTATCGCAGGTGGCGACAACGGCTACAATCTCAATCACTTACTCTCTCATATCACGCCTGCCATACACGCAAGCGGAGAAGGGGCAAGCATCGCAGCAGTCGTTAAAAAGAACGCTGAAATGACAGTGGATGAACTCAAAAATCGCTCTGCCATCATCGGCAAAGCCGCCGCAGCAGGTGACATCCAAATCGTTCCGGCATACTATAATTTAGATTCAGGAAAAGTAGACTTTTTATAATGGTTAATGGTTAATGGTTAATGGTTAATGATTAATTTTGTAATTACAAATAAAAAAATACGTATTATTTCACGTTAATTTTGCATTAATCATTAACCGTAGGGTGTGTAATCTGTTACAATACTGACTCACCACTATTTAGTTGTTTTTCAATCTGTTTTACCATAAAGCTATGCCTTGCGGACATTTTTTCCCTCTTTTTTCGGTGACTTGTTTTGCTGACAGATTACACACCCTATCATTAACCGTTAACCATTAATCATTAACCATTAAAATTATGTTTATATATAAAAATTTGCGCCTTAGAGGGCTTATACGCTTTACAGGGCATCATATTGTCTGGATTACGGCTTGGATGACTTTCGTGGCTTGTTTGCATGAATATTTCCATTCCAAATGGCTGTCTATTCCGTGGTTGCCGCTTTCGATTATTGGTACGGCGGTTGCTTTTTATGTGGGTTTTAAGAATAATCAGGCATATGACCGTTTGTGGGAAGCGCGTAAAATTTGGGGCGCAATCGTCAATAGTAGTCGGGCTTGGGGCAGTGCAGTGAAGGGCTTTACGGGAAATTTATTTGCGAATAAAAATTACTCGGAAACTGAATTGCATAAAGTTCGTAAAACCTTGATTTACAGACATATTGCGTGGTTGTATACCTTACGTAGTCAACTGCTTTTACCTACGCCCTGGGAACACGTCAGTCAAGGCAGATTCATGGAGCGTTTCATCAAAGAACGCATGAAAACATTTGGCGTAGGCTTACTCGATGATGATGTGACGATGAGCGAACTCAATCGTTTTCTGCCGCAAGAGGAGTATGAGCGATTGATAGCTTACAAAAATACTGCTACACAAATCATTGACCAACAAGCATCGGATTTACAAGAACTTCGCAAAGAAGGTATTATAGATGATTTTCGCCACATGGAATTGCAAAAAATCTTATACGACTTTTATGTACATCAAGGCAAATGTGAGCGTATCAAAAAATTTCCTCTGCCGCGTCAGTATGGTGGTATGAGTGTTATTTTTACGGGTATTTTTATCTTTTTATTGCCTTTTGGAATGGTGACGGAGTTTCACAAGTTGGGCGAGTTTGGGGCTTGGTTGTCTATTCCTTTTTCTGTTCTCGTCGCATGGATTTATTTGTGTATGGAATTGGTGGGCGATTATTCGGAAAATCCATTTGAAGGCTTGGGCAATGACATCCCGATGCTTTCACTCTGCCGCGTCATCGAGATAGACTTGCGCGAAATGCTCGGCGAAACCGAATTGCCACCACCAATCGAAGCAGTGAACGGAGTGTTGATGTGAGCTAGGTTTAAGAGCTATCAGTTCATATAGTTCTTAGTTCTTAGTTCATAGTTCTTAGTTCTTAGTTCATAGTTCATTAGTTCTTAGTTCATAGTTCATATCATAGTTCATAGTTTTTTACAATCAATAAGTTACAAGTCTGTTGAAATTCAAGTGATTATGACAACTATGGACTATCAACTATGCACTGTCCAACTATTGACCGATAGCCGACAGAACACAGATTATCGTACAAAACTTAACGAATAGCAATATTACAGCATTTGGTAGTGTAGTGGATGTAATGCTCTTGAATCACTAAGCGCACTAATCCCGATAATTATCGGATTAGCGTCAGGTTTAGTTATTTTTAAATTATATTAATTTGATTAACAGTTATTTGTAATGATTTTTCTCTTTTTTTTGAATTATAAATTCTATCTAAAAAAATCATTATCAAAAAATTATCCACGAGAAAAAAA
>CALCMV010000264.1 GCA_937967535.1 uncultured Saprospiraceae bacterium | reverse complement strand
GTAGAGGTGTCGCGGATTGTTGGGGTCGAGGAGCAAATCAACTGCGCCTACCTCATCGTTGACGTATAAGACCTTGCGCCAAGTCGTACCGCCGTCCGTTGACTTGAACACGCCACGCTGCGGATTGGGCGCGAACAGATTACCCATGACCGCCGCATATACAATGTCAGGATTTTGCGGATGAATACGAATCCGCGCAATGTGCCGCGACTCGGTCAAGCCCTTTTGTGCCCATGTCTTTCCCGCATCTTCTGACCGCCATACGCCGTAGCCGTAGGAGACGTTGCCACGCACGGTCTTCTCGCCACCGCCGACATACATGACATTGGCATCCGACCCCGCCACCGCTATCGACCCGACGGAACCGCCAAAGTATCCGTCGCTGATGTTTGCCCAAGTGCGTCCGCCGTCTTGGGTTTTCCAAACGCCACCGCCCGTTGCGCCAAAGTAGAATAAATTGGGTTTGCCGGGGACACCGGCTACGGCGCAGGAGCGTCCGCCTCGGTAGGGGCCTATGTTGCGGTATTTTATGGCATCGTAGAGGGTTTTGTCTATCTTTTGGCTGGTGATTTGGTTGCGGGTTTTGTTTTTTTGGGCGAATGTTTGTAGGGTGAGGAGGGTGAGGATTATGGTTAGTATGGTGAATCTTTTCATAGTGTGTGGTGATTTTTGGAAAACAATTTTACCTAATGGTTAAATATAGTTGTTTTTTCGATTTTATTTGCCAACTGCAAATAAATTCATACGATTTCTCGCAACTATACTTTGTACTATTTACTTTTTTTCTCATATTTACGTTATCAATTAGCGCGTAAAATAGACTACTTATGAAGGGCCCTAAACCAAAAATAATTCTGGATATAGAACAGCAATTTGGCTTTGAGTTGAAAGAAGTCAGATTAAACTTGGTGGGAAAGAATACGGCAGCCTTTTCAAGAAATGAAAAAGGTGATATTATGGGTTTGTCTATTCGTAACAAATCAATATCTAATATTGAATGCTTAAAAGACCTACATCAGTTAAAGATGTTAGTGTTAAATGACACACAAATTCAAGATATACAACACTTAAAGCATTTAAAAAGCATTCAAGTTTTACGCATAAGTAAAAATAAAATTAACAATATTGATGTTATAGAACATTTAAGCGACCTGCGAGGATTAGATATTAGTAATACTTATGTTCATAATATAGATAAACTCCAGAATCTGGCTCATCTCAGAACAATAAATGCACAAAACTGCCGTATAAAGACCTTATCATCTAAACTTATTCAAAAATTCGACTTTATAAACTGGGATAATAGCCCTATCAATAAAAAAATAGCTTTAGGACATCTCTATTTATATGGCAATCCTTTACCTGAAAAAATTAAAAATAGACGTATAAATGAAGTATTCAACTACTTTAGAAAACGTCAGGAAACAAGAAGCCTGAACGAAGTAAAGATACTATTGGTTGGCGACAGTGGGAGCGGTAAAACATCATTAATTCGTCAGTTAGTGGGGCAAAGTTTTAATCAATATGAAAGTCAGACTCACGGAATTAGAATTCAAAAACACGAAATCAAGTACAAAGACGATGTTATTAGGTTAAACTTTTGGGATTTTGGAGGGCAAGAAATAAATCACTCAATGCATCAATTTTTCTATTCCAAAAGAAGCCTTTATGTTTTGGTATTAGATGCAAGACAAGAACAAAAAGCCGAATATTGGCTAAAACACATTGAGAGTTTCGGCGAAAATTCCCCTGCCATTATAATTTTAAACAAGGTAGATGAAAATCCCTCATTTGAAGTGAATAGACGTTTTTTATCTGAAAAATTTAAACGAAATATTGACTACGAATCATTCTATCGCGTGTCGTGTAAAACAGGAGAAGGAATAGAAGATTTACGGAAATTTTTATACAAAAAAATATATAACATGAATCTTCGCCGAATACCCTTGAGTTATACTTGGTTTTTGGTAAAAAAAGAATTATCTGAAATAAATAGCGATTATATCAGTTATGAAAAATTCACAGAAATTTGTCTCAAGCATGGTGTTCCAAGTCTTAATGAAAGAGATACATTGAGAGAATTATTGCATGATTTAGGTTTAGCAATAGACTTTGAAAAACTTCGTCGTCATGATAAACAAGTATTAAATCCTAAGTGGATTACAAATGGCGTGTATCGTATCATTAATTCTCCAATAGTTGGTGGTAAAGGAGGAGGCGTACTACACTTTAATGAATTGTATCGCATTCTGCATAATTGGGCACGCTACAATAGCTTAGATGACAAAAGTTATCAATATTCTTTACAATCATATTCTTACATTATCGACATTATGCAAAAATTTGAATTGTGCTATGAATTAGATCATGATAAATTTATAATACCTGACTTACTACCAATAGAGGAACCTAAAGGTTTAGACTATATATCTCATCCACTTCATTTTGTGATTCGATACGAGGATTTACTTCCACGTTCAGTCATGCCCAATTTTATGGTACAGATGCATAAACGAATTCCCGAAGGTACAGATAAGCGGTGGCGTACAGGTGTAGTTATCCGTGAACCTTTGTATAAAGCCTCCGCTATTGTTCGTGCAGATTATGTTGAAAAGGAAATTCATATTTGGGTAAAAGGTGAAGAACGTCGGCAAATGTTATCCTTTATTCGTAAAACTTTTGAGAGAATTCACGACAGCTTTCCAAAACTCAATGTGAGTGAATCAGTTATTATTTCTGAAGCATGGTCGAATCATGAGGAAGATAAACCCTACACAGTGAAATACTCAACCCTAATTGCACATGAAAGCAAAAACCGTCAACTCTATTTTTGCCCTGAATTAAAAGAAGATTTCAGAGTTGTAGATTTACTTAATGGTGTCGAAACTCCTGAAAGTCGAAGGAAAACACCTAAGCTACGCGCTTTCATTTCCTATTCGCATAAAGACGATGTTTTAAAGGATGAATTTAAGGTCGCAGTCACTCCCCTAACTCGTTCTGAATTTAATATTGAGTTTTGGGATGACAGAGAAATTGAAGCGGGTGAAGAATGGGAAAAGGAGATATTGAGCGAGTTAAATCGTAGCGATTTAATTTTTCTTCTAATCAGTTCCGACTCAATTGCATCCGATCATATTTGGTATAAAGAAGTTTCTGTTGCTATTAGTCGCCACAATGCAAATGAGGCGATTGTTATTCCAGTTATTCTGCGTCCTTGTGATTGGAAGAATTTGGATTTTGCAAAAATACAAGTAGTTCCCGAAGGAGGTATGCCTATAACAAAATGGGACAATCAAGATGAGGCATGGTTAGATACAGTCAAACAAATTAGAGAAGTCCTTCAAAGCGGACGGCTGGAGAAGTTACACAGGCGATAGCAAAAAGCCCAAAATCACGCCCCTTTTTCGGAAAAACCATACATTTTTTACCGATGTGAGGTAGGGTATGCGTTCAAGGCGTTCGTCAAAAATAGTTCATTGGGTGTGCCGTAGTGTGGTAGACTTGACACTTGTGAATCTGAGGCTAAACTAACGCGAGGCGCGGACTGGAAGCACTACGCTACGGTGAGAAAACATGTATTTTTCATTGATATGATTTGTGAGAAAAGTGTGCATCATTCTTCCTCCTCATAATACCTTCGCTTGTCGATAATATCCCGGATTTCATCTTCCGGCATATCCATAGAAGCTACAATGACGGACATTTCTACACCATTATCAATCATTCTGAAAATAACTTGGGCAAGACGTTTTTTCATCCGGTGTTGGTAGTCGTATATTTGAGTGTTTTGTATGCTGGCGATTTTTCGTAATCTTTCAAGATAGGCTTCGTAGGCTTTGCGTTCTTCGGGGGAGAGTTTCATTTTATCGAGTTTGACTTTGGCGGCTTGCAGACCTGCGGCGGTGAAGTCGTCCTGCACTTCTCCGGTTTTGAAGAAGTATATCCATTCGTCTAATGGGTCTTTGACCTGTTGTTCGTCAAATAATCCGGCTTTGATAATCCAATATTCAGGGTAAATATCCGACACCCGCGACTTTTTGTATTTCTCTTTTTGTTCGAAGGACAAACTGAGGATGTCACCTTTGTGGATACCCTTGAATCGGGTCGTGCCGTGATATACGTAGTCTTCTCCCTGCCCCAAGTCAAAATAAGCAATCGTAATAGATACGACTTTTTTTACATTTTCATAAGCCTGTCCTTCACTGATGTATTCGGCAATGGCTTTGGAAGCACCATACAATATCCGGTGGAAATAGTCAATTTGTTTGGTGTTTTGCACCTCGATGATAATCAACTCGCCTTGCGTATTTTCGACCAATATATCTACATCATTATATTTGTCGTCTTTCGTTTCTTTGTTTCCCTGACTACTGAGAATGCTTTTGATTTTAATGTTTTCCTGAAGTAATACAGATAGAAAACCCTCCAATACGTCAAAATTGGCTTTGTTGCGAAGCAACTTCTTCATCGCCCAATCGAATCGTATGAGTTGTTTTCCTTTTTTCATATTTCAAAGATAAGGATTTTTTTGTTTTTACTCAATTGTGGTATGCTTTGAGTTATTGGCTTGCCCATACTCGGAATTGGGCGCCTCGGTGTGAGTTGACGCGATACCC
>CALCMV010000263.1 GCA_937967535.1 uncultured Saprospiraceae bacterium | reverse complement strand
TGGTCCGATGTCTTCTGTACTTTCTGTATCTACGACAGTGAGGCTGTAATCCTCGTTTACGCGCATAGAAGTAACAGTATTGCTACCTGCGTTAACGGCTAATACAAAGCGATTGTCGTTAGTTTTGGTAATGGCATAAGCTGAGATAAGCGGGTCAAGACCTTCGCCGCCGTCAAAATCACCACCTAAACCACCTGTAGGGAAGCTACCGATTTCGGTCAAAGTACCATCAGCAGCTTGTGCATAAGCAACTACGGAGTTGGGTCCTTGTACATTGCCGGATATTTGTCCTTCACCATTAGTCATGGCATAGACCGCACCTACAGCTTGTGCTTTTAACTGATTGGGAATATTGCTAAACACAAAGAAACAAATCGCAAATAGCAACAACCATCTGTGATTTGTTTTTCTTGTACAAGTTATCAGAACGCATAGCATTTTCTGTACTTTTTGTACACAATTTTGATTACTCATAAAATAACGATTTAAAATTAGGAAAATGTAATATTTGGAATCTTCGCATATGCTCTAAGAAATGGAAACATATACATTCTTTTATTGGAAAAAAGTTGAGTCTGGATGAGAAACTTCTAATAGAAGTACTTGTGAAAGTAAGAAATTAGTAATAAAGTTCAAATGAAAAAAAAATAAAATTTGGGGGATATAGTGTTTTTTTTGCTTTAAATTAATATATACATTTTTTTAAAATATTTTGTATATCACTACTAAACAGTGTTTTATAATTAAACTAACTTCATATAAAACTATATTTTTTAACTCTAATACATGATTATTTCTTTTTTATTGTCTATATGAATTGTCGGATAGTTTACAGAAATAGAAAGCTATGACTTCCTGCTTGTACTTGTCGAAAACATATTTAATATGTTCGGTAAGTACCGTTTAAATAATAATATCGGCATCGAAAAGAAGTATCGTAAAGATAGTTTTGCCTATAATTTAGCGTGTTTATTTTATGGGAAAAACAATACGATAAAGCTATTTAGCAATTGCAGCAAGTAAAATCCGATGATGTTTTTCTCAATTTAAATGCAAGAAATCTCCTACTCAAAATTTACCTCGAACTCGAAGAATACGAAGCCCTCAAAGCGCATCTGAATAGTTTTGAAGTTTTTATTCGTCGAAAAAAAACACCTAATCCACACCGTACTAATTATTTGAATATCATAAAATTATCTCGAAAAATAATACAATTGAATCCGCATGATAAGGCTGCAAAAGCAGCTTTGAGAAAGGAAATTGAAGGGGAGAAAAACCCTTCTACGCGAGCATTTTTATTAGATATTTTGAAATAATATAAGACAGTCTAATCACATTAAATGGTAAATAATCGTAAATTCATAGTTCAAATTACCATTTACCATAATAATGAGAAGAATCATAGTCGTCATAACACTCGTATTAATCTCACTTCAAACAAGCTACGCGCAAGAAGTCAGCACGGATAGACTCAAATTACTTTTTGAAAATCCGAATAAAGTATGGTGGGTCAGGCATTATAAAGGCTTGGTCAATGATATGCACGATGTCAAGCTAGTACTCGGCTTCAACGGAGAGGTGTATCATGGCTACATCACTTATCTCCGTAGCCAAGCCCGTTTTCAACTCTATGGCAAAGCAGGCGCACCCTTCAAACTCTACGAAATTGACAAATCGGGCAAGGTATCGGGCATTCTTAGGGGCAGTCTTTCGCCGCAGTCGCTCCAAGCCAATTGGCACAATTATCAAAATACCGTAGGTGTCAGTATGCACTTGGTCAAAGCCACTCCCGACGATAGCGAACTCACCAAATCCGGGCATAATAAATGGACGAAAAATTATGAAGGCAATTATATGGGAAAAACCACCCGCCTCTTGCTTCAACACCATGCCGAAGGCGAGTACAAAGGGTATTTTTACATTGCCCACGAAAATAAAACCTATCATGTAGAAGGTACACAGCAATCGGGCGAGGATAGGGTTTATTTGCATCTAATGAATGCAAAAAATGAAAAAAAGGCACGTTTGGAATGTCGGGATATGGGGGCGAGTCGGGTAGATTGTACGTTAAGAAATGATGAAGGTGTCTTTTCAAGCCAACTAACTAAGCAACAAACCGTTAATACACAAGGGGTCGAACTGATGGATTACACGATTGTGATGGATGTCACCTATCCGAATATCAAAGGGCAAGATAGTTTTAATGCCATCGTGTATCAACAATACGATAAATGGCTCAAAAAAAATCGCGTCCAAACCGCCAAAGCCAAACGCAAAATCAAAGAAAATCCTGACAATCGCATCACTATACGTACTTATGGTTGGTACGATATTGAATATTTATCGTCTAAATACGTAAGTTTGCGGCTCAATTATGTTGATAATTGGTCGGATTACGAAGAAATTGTATGGACCTACGACCTCGAAAATCAAAAAACCGTACAACCGGAAGAACTCTTTTTACCGGATTCCGGCTATGCCGAATTTGTGCGTAATTACATCAGCGATGCCCTCAAAAAACAACCCGATTATAAGGATGAAGATTATTCAAAATGGGTCGAAAAAGAAAATTTTGAGTTCTTTTCTCTACGACATGAAGGCATTAATTTCAGTACAAAATACAACCCCATTTACGGTACGCGAAATGTTACCGTACCTTATTATAAATTGAGACCCTATTTGAAAAAAATGATTTATTAACGGTGGATGGTGGACGGTAGATGGTGGACGAAAAAAATGATTCACTCATTCAAAATTCACTCATTCACTCATTCATATTGTAGCATTACATCATTTAAGCATTGCCACATGGAAGCAAGTGAATTATTAAAAAAAGTACGCAAAATAGAAATCAAGGTAAAAGGACTGTCGAAACACATCTTTTCGGGAGAGTATCACAGTGCTTTTAAGGGGCGGGGTATGTCGTTCAGCGAAGTGCGCGACTACCAATACGGCGATGATGTGCGAAATATTGATTGGAATGTGACGGCGCGATACAATGAGCCTTATGTCAAGATATTTGAGGAAGAACGCGAACTCACCGTCATGGCATTGGTAGATGTCAGCCCTTCGTCGCTGTTTGGGACGGTCAATCAGATGAAAAATGAAACGATTACGGAGATTTGTGCGGTATTGGCGTTTTCTGCCATGACAAATAATGACAAAGTAGGCGTGATATTTTTTTCGGATAGAATTGAAAAATTTATTCCGCCAAAAAAAGGAAAAAAACACGTCCTGCGTATCATCCGCGAATTGCTGAATATCGAACCCGAAGGGCAAGGCACGGATTTGTCTATTGCCTTGCAATACCTCAATAATTTTCTCAAAAAACGCAGTATTGCTTTCGTATTGTCGGATTTTATGACCGCCGGATATGAGGATGCTTTGCGTGTAGCCGCACGTAGGCATGACATCACAGGCATCCACCTCTACGACCCCGCCGAACAGGAATTGCCACCCGTAGGACTCATCCACACCCTCGACCCCGAAACCGGCGAACAATTATGGATTGATACAAGTGACAAACGTACCCGCGAGCGTTATGAGGAACAATTTAAACAAAATTATAGTTACTTTAGAGAAACGTTTTTGAAATCCAATTCGGGCATCGTGAGCATCAAAACTGATGAATCATACGTTAATGCACTATTGAAATATTTCAAAAAAAGAAAATAATTAAGTTTAAAAATGGGATATATGTTGACCGACGTGGTGAAGAATTTGATTCTCATTAATGTCGTATTTTTTTTGGGAACTGAATTACTCATGTGTCCGGGGTGTTTGATACCTTATGAGAAACACATATTATGGCTGTTTTTTCCACTTTCGGAAATGTTTGAGCCTTATCAGTTGGTAACACATATGTTCATGCATGCCGGTCCGGCACACCTGATTTTCAATATGCTTGGGTTGTTCTTTTTTGGTCCGCGACTCGAATACTTGTGGGGACCCAAGCGTTTCTTGTTGTTATATTTGATTTGTGGATTTGGTGCAACTTTGATAAGTCTTATTAGCGGTTACTTCGAGTTTCAGCAAGGTACTCTTACCGTAAGTTTGGGAGCTTCGGGAGCAGTTGTCGGAGTCGTAGTAGCCTTTGCCGTCTTATTTCCCGATGAAAAAGGAGGACTATTATTCATCCCTATCGAAATAAAAATGCGCTATCTGGCTATCGGTTATGTTATCGCTGATTTGTTCGGTGGATTTGGTCCGGTAGAAACAGGAATCGGTCACTTTGCACATTTGGGTGGTGCTTTGACGGGGGCATTGCTGGTTTGGTATTGGAAAAGCAGAGGAAAAGGGTATATGTAGTAGCGAGTAACGAGTAACGAGAGAATTTACGCTTGATACTTGAACTTGCACTTGAACTTTTTTATTTTAGTGAAACAAATTATAAAACAACAGTCTCGCGTTCAAAATGGACTAGAGACTATCAACTATCGACTAAACAAATAAATCATGTTTGATTCTGTATGGGAAGATATTAAACGGGAATTTCGACAAGGCAATGTCGTGACGCGACTGATTATTGTCAATCTCGCTGTATTTGTTGCGGTCAGAATCGCGGCATTAGTATTTTGGCTGCTAATTGGTGAGGGCGGTGTCGGTAGATTCATTGAAAGCGTATTACATCCTTGGTTTTGTGCTTCTTATGAATGGCAGCACATTCTGTTGAAGCCCTGGACGATGTTCAGCTATATGTTCTTGCACTTTGATTTGTGGCATATCGTGTGGAACATGTTATTTTTGTATTGGTTTGGGCGAATTTTGAGGGAGTTTGCAGGTAATGACCGCATTTTTGCAATTTATGTACTTGGTGGATTGGCAGGTTGGTTGGTGTATATCATTTCCGGTCAATTTTTACCCGGTATCGGACAATATGCTTTGGGTGCATCGGCAGGTGTTACGGCGGTAGCTTTGGCAGCAGCAGCTTTAGCTCCCAACTATTCGATGCACTTATTATTTATTGGTCCTGTCAAATTAAAATACATTGCACTCGTACTCGTTTTATTGGATTTGATTTTGATGCCAAATAGCAATACCGGCGGACATCTCGCTCACTTGGGCGGTGCCTTTATGGGTTGGTTTTTTGTCTATCAATTGCGCGAAAAAGGCAATGACCTCTCTATTCCCTTCAACAATATTATAGATAAAATCACAGGTTTGTGGGAGCGCAGAAAAGATATTTTTTCCCGAAAAAAGAAACCCCGCGTAGTATACAAAAACACCACAGGCAAACGCGCCAAAGGCAATGCCAAAAGCGACCTCCACATCGTACCCGACCAATCTGAAATTGATGCTATACTCGACAAAATCAAACGCAACGGCTACGATAGCCTTACCAAAGAAGAACTTGAGATACTCGCTCGTGCTTCTAAGAGTTAGTGTTGTAGTGTTGTAGTGTCGTAGTGTTGTAGTGTCGTAGTTGTTGAGTATCACAGTCAAGCACGACACCACAACACAACGACACAACGACACTACACCACCACCACGACACAACGACACTACACCACCACCACAACACAACGACACCACAACACAACGACACCACAACACAACGACACCACAACACAACGACACAACGACACTACACCACCACGACACCACAACACCACAACACTATGATGAAATTAATTGCCAAACTCCTCCTCTGGTTCGGACGTTGGGATATTGACGATAAATTGAAGGAGATGATGCCCGAAAAATGTGTCATGATTGCCGTGCCACATACCTCCAATTGGGATTATCCTTATGCACGGGCGGTATTTTATGAGATGGGGGTTCCACTGAAATTTACCATCAAAGATAAATACACCAAAGGCTTCTGGGGTTTGATTTTCAGACCAATGGGCGCAATCGGCATTGACCGCCGCCCAAAAGATAATACCGGACGCAAAATCAGCTACACCGAAGCCATGTCCGACATTCTCCGCGAATACAAAGGACAAATCTGCGTCATCGTAACCCCCGAAGGTACGCGCAATCGCGTCGAGGAATGGAAAACAGGATTTTATTATGCCGCAAAAGGGGCAGGCGTACCGATTGTGCTTGGTTATTTGGATTATACAACTCGCAAAGGTGGTGCAGGAAAAATCATTTATCCATCAGACGATATGGATGCGGATATGCGCGAGATTATGGAGTTTTATAAAGATTTCAAGGGGAAATATCCCGAACTTTGCGCGATGGATAGGCGGTGGTTTTCAGAGAGTGAACGAGTAGCGAGTAGCGAGTAGCGAGTTTTTTGGATAGCCATTTAACTTTGCCTAAAGCGAATACTCGTCAGACGAATCCCTTTATTCAATGCGAATATTTTATGAGACAAATCACTACATTTCACAAAAACCTTCGTCAGACGAGTACTATCCTACAAGCAAACTTAAACGGGTAGCGAGTTTTTTCGATTTGTAGAGAAAATTCATGAATTTTCTCTACAAATCAGGACTAAATCGAAGATTTAATAAGAGACTTCCCCTACCGTCTTCCCACGCCTCAAAAACAAACTTTTCTCCTTTCCATTTGCATAAATGTGAACAAGATTTTTTTGCTCATCAAATAATTCCATCAATATGCGATTATCAATAGAAACGCTCTTGACCGCAGGTACATCTTGAATTTCGAGATAGCACCAAATCACATCTGCTTCGAGTTCTTTTCCCAGAAAAACAGCTTCCCTTTGCTCTCCGTTAATATTGATAGTCAGCTTTTTATCAAAATAAATTGCCAGCAAACTATCTGTCGCGGCAACTTCGCGTTCGGGGTCGCCAATCCACAATTTTTTGGAGGTATCCGCTTCGAGTGCCGCCTCCAAATCATCCGTAAATATCTTCATCGAAAACTCCAAAGCTGCCGTTTCCGTATTATGATTGAGCTCCGAAATGCTGACGTAAAATTTGTGATAAGAAAAACCCGTCAACAGAAAAAAACTCAATAGTATATAAAAATTAAAATGTAAATTAAAAAAACGCCCCATTTTATTGCTATTTTTGATTTTATAATTTTTTTCTATTTCTTTCAAACATGCAGCAAAATTCAAAAATCAAACCAATTCCTATTACTTGCGTTTCGGGGATTTTGAATTGAGAAAAAAACATTTGAAATTATTATTTTATAAAAAATAAATTATTTATAATTAATTGATAATCAAATTTTTATACATTTAAATTTGTTTTTTAAAAATAATATTGAAATTAATCTTGGTTACATTTGATTAATTTAAATTTAAAATTAATTGAATGTAATTATTGTCTAATTTTTAAATCGCTGATAATCATAAAACAAATTTCATTTTCTCACTTCAAAATAAGCGAAACGTAAGAAATTAAATAAACTTAGTAGTCATTCAAGTTAATAGTGTCGGGTAGATTTTAGTGTAGTTTTAAACTGAACGAGGCGGAGGTTCGCGACTTTAGCCGAGCTAAACGAGCGGTTCTCCAACGAAGTGCAGGCTAAAAATACGCTTAAAGAACCCGACAGTATTAACTTGAATGCCTACTTAGGCAACTCGAAATAAATAATTGGTCAAAAATGCGATGTTATTTTTTGCTCAATCAAGGCGCGAAAATGTGAGTCCCGAGAGTATTCGGGATGACCATTTTTGCAACGCAGAGTGAGTGAAAAAGAACAAGTAGTTTTGACCAATTATTTGTTGCGAGTTGCCTTAGACGGGTAGCCCCCAAATTCTATTCTTTTAAAATGTATATCAAGTAGGCAATCAAAATTCCTGCAATGGGTCCCATCGGCAAATCGGCATTTGTCATTTCATAACCAAAAAAGACAATACTTACAATTAATAGAGTTGCCATTGCCAACCAAACTTTGAGTGTAAGATTAATTAGTTCGGTTTTATCAAATGGAAAGTTTAGCCCCAGAATCTGGAAACTGCTTATTTCATCTTTTTTCTTTTTATCACTCATAGCTAAATAGTTTTGAGGAATCTATTGATTTCATTTTTAAAAAAGGAGTTTTAGGACTTTTTATCTCCAAAACTTTTGTAAAAATAATAAAAACTTTTTAAAGTCTTGAAAACTTCTATTGTATTTTCTTCTGATTAGATATAAGAAAGGCGTTCCGAAATTCGGAACGCCTTTTATCATTCGTAAGGAAAATTGTTATCAATTCTCCATTATTCATTTATCAATCATTAAGCTACTGCATCTTCTTCTCTACGCTGACGAATACCTACGATAGCCGTAATAGACATCATCAAACCGAGTATGATTAAGCCCCACTCTCCTGTTGTTGGTATATCAGCAGGTGGTTCGGGTGGTTCTTCCGTACAAGCAGCACTTTCATTCGTAGCTTCACCTGTAGTGATACATGCATCGGCAGGATTGCCGGAAGTGGCAAGAGCTGTCTCTATCGAACATTGTTGATAGCCCGTACCTACACAAGTAATAGCACTTGTAGCAGGATCGATACTGATTTCTACCCAACCATTATGCGTTTCGCCACCTGCAATGAATTGTACCGCAAGGTGAGTAGTTGCATTCGCATTTTGGAACGTGGCCAAGCTTGTACCTGTCACACCTGATGTAATTGCAAAAGCACCAGCCACCGTAGATGCACTCGAAGCTATACTCGTAGCGATAGGAACGGGAACAGGTGGCAGATAAACGCCATAGATAGAATATGTGAATGTAAGACATGTACCGGCAGGAGTAGGAATACTTGCTGTAGCTGCAGGAATAAGATATTGAATACTATTCGCAGCAAGCAGGCTGAGATAGTAGTAGAATGTACTACCCGCACTACCAAGCGATACAGTATTGGGACCTGCAACACCAGCAGAAGAATCAATAGCTCCGCATACAGAAGAACCCGCAGCCGCCAAACCAACGATTTGATTACTACCGACACCGGCAGCAGAAGCGTAGTTTGCTACGCCTGCAATATAAGTAAAGTAGTATTGGAATACCCCAATCGCATTAATCTGATAATTAATGGGGGCAGTAGCATTTACATATGTGTATGAACCCCAAGCCGCATCGCCATTAAAAAAGGCTCCGCCTGCATAACCAAAACCATAGTATGCTGGTAAATAAGCTATCTGACATCCATAGAATGAGGTGTTAGCACCAACATACAATGAAGTAGAGAGCGTTCCTATTTGAGTATTGAGTAAGTTGGTACTTGCAGCAACAGGTGCCGTAGCCGTAGTTGTGGCTGTGGCAAGAGACCCTGCATTAAAGTTAAGTGTTACATCCGTAGTACCGTCACCGTCAATATCGATGTCAAGTATCGGATTGGCTGCATCAGCAATACCACACTGAGCGTATGCACCTCCTGCCACCATAAAAGCAGCAGCCATTGTACCATACGAGCGCAATCTTGATTTTAGATTACTTTGATTTTTGTCTGTAAAATATTTATTGATTTTCATAATTGGCTTTTTTTACTGTTTTCTTAATTTTTTTCTAAGCTCCGTCAATCTTGCCTGACGATTTTGCTTTGCTTCTGCTTGATTACGCGGTATCACTTTGAGCTGTGCGTTAGCAGGTATGCTTTTTACTTTGAGTTTGCCTTCGGCAGTGGAAACATTTCTTTTTGCTTTGACTTTCGCGGGTACATTATCCGCAGTTACTCTAGCATTTGGTCTTGTTCGTTTTTCGCCTCTATTTGCAGCACGCTGTTGCAATTTAGCTTTAGCAGCAGCAAGTTGTTGGCTATTGCTTGCATTTTTAAGCTTTGGTGTCACACGTTGAGGAGCATCTTGTTTTAGCTCAAGCGTTTTGAAACTTTGCTTGTGTGTAGGATGATCTTTTTTAGCCTTAATTTGTGCTGTAGCTTCAACACTTGCTAATAAAACCATACTCAATGCCAAACAAGTAAAAAGTAAGCATTTAATTTTTTTCATAATTAAAAATTTGTACAAATATTTGGTTTATAGATTTTTTTGAAAAAAAAGATTCTTAATTTTCCCTCAAAAAAAACTTTACATTCTACAAATTAGAATCAACTGATGATCAGTTACTTTTTTAATTTGCATTCTTAATTTGTTCCTAATAACTTTGAAATTTGAGGAGATACTTTTTTAGAGAAGTAAATTAGAAATAGAAATAAATGATAAGGAGAGTTATGTGTTTAATTTACACTTGCATCATATACTCTTGTAAATCAAACAGTAAGATATGATTAATGTACATTAACATTTGCCATTTTTTGTGTTTCATTTACATTTACATGACAAATTTAATATTTTTTTGATAAAACCAAAAAAATATACTATTTAATTTGATTTTGCTAAATAGATAAGGCAAGTTGTGGACTTGAGTAATTTCCAAATTTTACACAACTTGAATTAGATAATAAAAAAGGCGTTCCGAATTTCGGAACGCCTTTTATATTCGTAGGGAAAATTATGCTTAATTTTCCATTCTTCATTATTCAATCATTAAGCAACTGCATCTTCTTCTCTACGCTGACGAATACCTACAATAGCCGTAATAGACATCATCAGACCAAGTATAATTAAGCCCCACTCGCCTGTTGTTGGTATATCAGCAGGTGGTTCGGGTGGTTCTTCCACACAAGCAGGATTTTCATTAGTAGCTGCACCTACCATCATACAAGCGTTTGCTGCGTCGCCGGATACTGCTATGGCAGTTTCGACAGAGCATTGCTGATAGCCTGTACCTACACAAGTCACTTCGCTGCTAGCAGGGTCAATACTGAGTTCTACCCAACCGTTATGTGTTTCGCCCGTATCTGCGGTAAATTGTACGGCGAGGTGAGTGGTCGTATTAACGTTCTGATTGGAGGAAACAACTCCTGTACCTGAACCCAACAAATTGTAGAAGGGTCCGTAAGTCGGAATATTCGTATAGCCGAAGTTGACGACAACGTTAGATATAGGTGCTATTGCTCCGCCACAACTACTGCCATTTACGGGAATTTGTTGTAAAAAGTAAGCATCTCCACCCAAGAAGGCATAAAATGAAAATGTTTTGAAACTTGAATTGACTGCGGAGTTGGTACCTAAAGATACGAAATTGGAAGCCGGTACTGCTCCTATGGTTGCGCCGCCCGAAGAAGTCACAGAACATACATTGCCTCCTGCTGCGCTCAGACCAATAATCTGGTTGCCTGTTGCTGCTTGTGCATAGGCAAAACTAATGTCCAATGAGTAGTAAATTCCTTGAGATACGGCATAAATAATTGACAAGTAGCTCGAAGGAAAACCTGCAAAGTTGGCTACATTAGAGCCGACATATGTGCCAAAACTTACGGCTTGTCCGGCGGTCACTCCGCCACCAAGCAGCGTATAGCATCCACCTCCTGTGGGACCTCCATAGGGACCCGGAAACGGACCGACCACAGAGTTTGCAAAAGGCGCGAAAGTGGCGGATACGGAATTGGACAGAGCGTAACCGTTTGCCCAACTAAAATTGGTAACAGAATTGAACTGTAAGGGAGTCGGAAGTGTCCCTGTTCCGCCCGGAGGTATAATCGGCACTTGTGCGGGTGGTACGATATTCGAAAAGAATAAACCCAGTGAAGTGTTAAGATTGATCCAGTTGATAGTTACGTCAGTGATACCGTCACCATTGATATCAACATCTAATACAGGGCTGGCACTACCGGCTGTGCCGCATTGTGCCATAGCTCCCGGAGTGGCTGCCATCATAGCTCCTGCCAAAGCTGAATAGGAGGCTATCTTACTTGCCAGAGAATTTGTATTTTTCTGTTGCTTGTATTTTTTTATCTTTTTCATAATTTTTTTATTTTTATGTCAATAAAAAATTTATTGTCTGTTTTTGATACGTTCTTTCAACTTTAGCCTTGCGTCCTCTAGCTTGAGGTCTGCTTTTGTTGTTCTTACATTTTTGGCAGGTGCAGTGTTTTTCTTTACCAATTTGGCTTTCATTGTTTTTGGAGATTGAGCCTCCGTCTGCGATACTTTTTTTGCGGCTTTTAATTTGCCTTTTTGATTAATGCCGGTTTTCTTCTTGGTCGTTTGTTGCAAACTTAGCTGTCGTTCTGCTTTTTTTTCTAAAGCAACTTTCTTTAGATTAGTAGCTCTTTGTTGGGAACTTTGTGCTTGTACATTTGAGTTGGATAAGAGCAATAAACTGAATGTTAAACAAGCAAAAAGTAAACATTTGATTTTCTTCATAGAAAAAAAATTATAAAGTTAACAGAATGAAATTATTATAAAGTACACTTATTAATCATTTGTTTGAATGAAATACTTTGTATGTGTACTTTTCTGATGTGAAGTTAAAGAATAGACTTTAGAAAACAAAGAAAAATTAATAATTTATTTGGAAGTGTGTAAAATATTAGGGGCATTTTAATGTATCTTAGCATACGACTATTCAAAATGACAACCTGCCACAAAGACATAAAGTATAAGGCAACTCGCAACAATTTTATTGCAAGTTTTAGAGCATGTTTGGGCGGCTAGCCGTTTAAGTTTGCTTGCGGGATAGTACTCGTCTGACGAAGGTTTTTGTGAAATGTAGTGATTTGTCTCATAAAATATTCGCATTGAATAAAGGGATTCGTCTGACGAGTATTCGCTTCAGGCAAAGTTAAATGGTTAGCCTGTTTGGGCGTTTTTTAA
>CALCMV010000262.1 GCA_937967535.1 uncultured Saprospiraceae bacterium | reverse complement strand
AATTTTTGATTTTTGATTGAATTTTGCGGAGCAAAATTGTCTTTAATAATCAAAAATCGAAACTCAAAAATCGCTAAATCATATTTACGCATCTACTCATTTCATCATTTACTCATTAGAAAATATGGATACATTAACAATACCCGTCACCCTTACAGATGGCGCAATAAAGCAACTCCAACGCATCCGCGAAGAGCAAAATCTACCGGAAGACCACGGACTACGTGTAGGCGTAAAAGGTGGTGGTTGTTCGGGTTTTACGTATATACTTGGTTTTGATGTAAAAGAAGAAAAAGACGATGAATTTGAGATAAACGGTATGCGCGTTTTTATGAATAAAGCACATGCGATATATCTGTTGGGTATGGAAATCGACTTTCTCGACGGCTTGAATAATCGCGGTTTTACTTTTACCAATCCAAATGCAACAGATACCTGTGGGTGCGGGACTTCTTTTTCTGCCTAACCCACTTTTGATTGAGTGATTTTTGATTTTCGATTTTTGATTGCTAAGAGAATTTTGCTTCGCAAAATTCAATCAAAAATCAAAAATCACCGAATCAAAAATCATTTAATCTCATGTTATTTCTACTCCTCGCCACACTGCTCATCACAGCCTATTTCATTTACGATTCGATGGATAAATGGACGGATCCCGAAGAAGCGATGCCACGTAAATGGAAAACTTTGTTGGCGCGTGAAGTGCGTTTTTATAGTGGTTTGGATATTGATAAAAAACACTTGTTTGAGTATAAGGTGATGGAGTTTTTGGCGAATTGTAAAATTACGCCCATCGAAACGAAAATCCATGACCTTGACCGCTTGCTGATTGCTGCGAGTGCCGTCATTCCGATTTTTGCTTTCCCCGAATGGAAATATTATAACCTTGATGAAGTCCTGCTTTATTCCTCCTCTTTTAACGACGATTTTGAAACAGAAGGTGAAGACCGTCGGATACTTGGCATGGTTGGTACAGGTTATATGGAAGGCAAAATGATACTATCGCGCGGCGCACTTCGGCAGGGATTCAAAAATGAATCTGACAAGCGCAATACGGCGATTCACGAATTTGTACATCTCATCGACAAGGCAGACGGTACAATAGACGGCGTACCTTCCCTATTGCTCGAAAAACAGTACGTACTCCCGTGGTTTGATATGGTAGAAAAGAAAATCGAAGAAATCGAAGCCGGAGAAAGCTGCATCAGACCCTATGGCGCGACCAATCGGGCAGAGTTTTTTGCCGTTTTGTGCGAGTATTTTTTTGAATGTCCAAAATTACTGGAACGCCGACACCCGGAACTTTACGATTACCTCGAAATGATATTTCACCAACGCCTCAGTGAACGCGAATTTAAAATCGTAGATGCTGAAATCGGTAGGAATGACCCTTGCCCTTGTGATAGTGGGAGGAAGTTTAAGAGGTGTTGTGGGGCGGTGGTGTAGAAGTTTAAGATTAAGTTCAAGTTTAAGTTTAAAATACTTGTTTTGGCGAAGCCAAAACTCACATTAAACTTAAAAACGATACACGTAGAGTTTTTCCTTGTCAACAATTTTTCCGGTATCTTCAAAACCTAATTTGTTGTACAAGGCTTGTGCCGCCGCATTAGTCGGTACAAATGATAAAAACACTTCTTTGCAATCTTCTTTTTCGCGCAATTCATCCAATAATGTCTGCATAGCAGCTTCCGCGTAGCCTTTTCTGCGGTGGTCTTTATCAATCATCAATCGTGCTACCCAATACTCGCCCTTGTCTTCTTCAAATTGACCATGAAATAAAAAACCGACAGGCGTATCGTCTGCATAAATGGCGAGTGGTGTTGTATTATGTTCTACATATGCCTCTGCTATGGAATACACATTAGGGAAGACCAAGTCTTTTTCGACGTCTTTGAGATTGAGGCTGATGATAGAGTGGAGATTTTGGACGGTGATGGCTTGTAGTGTGACCATAATTGGATATTATCAATCTTCACGCAGATATTTTTCAAAATACTTTTTACTTTTTCTATACAAATTATTGCAATCTTCACGCGTTTTTATGAAAATGAATTCGACCATACCTTGGCAAATCGTTTCATCTTCAAGCTCTTCCACATCGTCAAATCTACAAACGATTTCTTCTTGCTTATCTTGAATAGGGCAGCAGTCATATAGGACATAAATGAGGCGATATTGTGGACTTTCTCCAAAACCAATCTTTCTAAAAGGGTAGAGATTACCTGAATACAATTCACCGATATTCGGATTTTCGATAACTTGTAAGACTTGTACTTTGATGATATCTTTGAGTGGCTTGTTTTTCTTCGTGATTTTTTTTAAATCCCGTTCAAAACAATTTTGGTAAGAAACTTTGTAAGGCATTGATTTTGTGAGATTTAGTCAAATAGATTCATTAGTTTTTTTCTGCCAATATGTCTTTGGGATGCAGACATTTCTTTGGTAATTAATTCAGCAAGAAAAGTATTGTACGATTCGGAATTTTCATCAATTTCCCTATCATTTGAAATGAAAATAATTTCTGAAATAATAGGAATGACAGCTGCAAAAAGTTGATGAAGTAGTAAGATTTCAGACGCTTGAAGTTGCTGTTTCAAGTCTTTTTCTATACTTTCTTTGGCTTCAAAAAAATCGGGTAAAAGTGGACTGATGATGCTCAATAAATCTTTTGCATCATACTTGTTCATCTTTTGTAGTTCTGGAACAAGTCTTTTTGCAAATTCAGTCATAGATATGATTAACTCCTTCATCGAAGAGGGGAAAACCTCACCGCGCTCTATACCATAATTGCTTTCAGTAATAATATGCACAATTTGGGTAGGGGTTTGTATAGCATGTGCAGGAGGAGCAGAAGCGAAAAACATAACTATTTATATTTGTGTGAAAAAATGAAAAATAGCAAATAATTAATACACAATATAATAGTTTTTGGGCTATTATGCTAATTGTACGGGTAATATTTCTTCACCATCTATTGGAAATTAAAAAAGGGTTTTCCGAAAAAATCGAAAAACCCTTTTGCGCCCCCACTAGGACTTGAACCTAGGACCTACGGATTAACAGTCCGGCGCTCTAACCAGCTGAGCTATGGAGGCAATTTTCATCTCATTTACAATTCTAAACGAGACTACAATAATACGTTTTTTGCGGTATAAAAGTT
>CALCMV010000261.1 GCA_937967535.1 uncultured Saprospiraceae bacterium | reverse complement strand
GGCGAATTTATTCGCCACGTAAATAATAAATTTAATTTGTAAAATATTTACTTACAATTTATTACAAATAACAATTACACTGCACTTGGCGATTGAAATCGCCTTTACGAGTTCGCGGTCAGCCTGTTTAGCTGTCAAGTGAAATAAAAATAAATTTATAAATTATTGTTTTTAAATTTATTATAAATAAAAATAATAATATATTTTACAGCTAAAGCAGTCATTAGGGGTTCATTCGGAAAACTGATATTTTCCGAAATTTACTCCGTTCACAGTATATTTTCAATAAAATTAATGAAGAATGTAGAACGCCACTAATTAATTCAAGTTAATTATTTGAGTGAAATTTACAGGATAAATACAAGGAATGGTTTCATTTGTTCGTTACTTAGTGAAAATTTGAACGCAATTTTTGTACGTAAAAAAAATATTTATAATTTTTATTTATTTTAAAACAATAAAAATTTAGCTTATTTTACTATAAATCAAAATAAAATAGTTAATAAAATTTTTTAATTTATCAAAAAATTAACCATTAATCATTACAACATGTTTTTCAAAAAAAAGAATAAAGTAAAGGCTTTGGAAATCACCGACAAAACGTTTAATGACCTGATAGTGGAGACGGAAGAGCCGATTTTGATTGATTTTTGGGCAAATTGGTGTGGTCCATGCAAGATTATCGGACCGGTGATAGACGAATTGGCGCGAGAGTACGAAGGCAGGGCGGTCATCGCTAAAGTGAATGTGGAGGCGAATCCGAATTTGCAGCGACATTTTAAGGTGAAAAGTATTCCCACACTCATGTTCATTCATCGCGGCGAACTCAAAAAACGCATCCCCGGTATGGTGACAAAGCCCGACTTGGAGCATCTACTGGAGCATTATATCGCTGAAAATGAGTCATATACAGATGAAGAAGAGTAATTATCAAGAAGCGAATGAGTGAATATCACATTACCAATTTGCTGATTTAAAATTACTAATTGAACGCGAGTAGTTTATTTATTTTTATTTTTGCAAATATTATTTTTTTAAATAATTTATAATTAATTGGATTTTGGATAAAATGGGAGTTAGTTAACCGGAAAATTAGATTTAAAATCGTAATATAAGCCACGAATACAAGAATGATTTCAAGGGAATTATCAATAAATTCGTAAAAAAATTAAGTAACTTAAAATCGTAATATACGATTCATTCATTCACTCATTCACTCATTCGTTTATTTTATGAATAAAATTATCACCATTATTGCTTTCGTTTTGTTGGCACTTGCATTGATTTGGGGTGTTTTTCAATTAAATGAAGGCAAGAAAAAAGATGCGACCCTTAGCTCACAAGAACAGGCTATTTCGGAGTTAGAAACCTCATTGGAAAAGGAGCGTAATTCCAAAGAACTTGCCATCCAACGCAGCGAAGAACTCACCGAAGCCAATCAAGCATTGGAAGGTGAAAAAACGAAACTCAGTACCCAAATTCAGCGATTGGAAAAAGAAATCAGCGACCTCAAACTTCGCATCAATTCTCAACGCGAAACCATCGAAGGCATACGCACCGAGATGCAGCAAAGAGAGGGAAAAATAGCGGAATTGAAAGAGCAAATTGCGGCATTAGACCGTTCAAAAAAAGCCGACCTTGCAAAAATAAAAGACCTTGAAGACCAACGCATTGCCGTCAATACCGAAATGGATAATCTGCGTGCTACAACTTATCAAACACTGTCGGAAAAAGATGCCCTCGTCAATGACCTGATGGATAAGCAAGAGGAAGAAGAACTGTATCGAAACAACCTTGATATTATTGAAAAAACGGTGGTCAACTTCCAGCAAATTTCCCTGCAAAAAGAGAAAAATGACAAAGGGATAAAACGCCTCAAAAAGAACAATTGGGATAGAACAAGGGTGGAGTTCAGCCTCTACCACGAACAACAGGAACTGCTTGTAGGACAGGAGTTTGAAATGACAGTAGTGGATATGGATACGGGGCAGCCTTTGTCATTGCGTGAGTCGAATCCCGAATTTCCCGATTCAGAAAATAATGCAAAATCCATGCGTTTTACTTTCGATAAAAATCCGATTATTCTTGAACACACGAATACGCAGGAAAAAACTTCCAACAACTACCAACTCCAACTGACCTATGTAAAAAATGACCGCCGATTGCCAATGAAATTTGGTGTCATGCCCATCATTTCAAACGGGAAAGTAGTGGATAGGAACTAGAGCATGTTTAAAGGCTATCAGTTCATAGTTGCCAGTTCATAGTTCATAGTTTTTTACAATTAATTGAACCACGAACTAAGAACTACGAACCATGAACTACGAACTATGAACTATGAACTAAGAAACATACAGCAAATTGCCCGTCTTACGGGGCATCGTGCTTCCATATACACACTTGTGCAAGGGGATTCGCCGCGCGAATTTTTGTCGGGTGGAGGCGATGGTTTGGTAGTTCAATGGAATTTAGAAGATACCGAAAAAGGGAAGGTCTTGGCGAAGGTCGAAGGGAATATTTTCGCGCTATTGTACGTGCCGGAAAAGCAATTATTATTAGCAGGAAATATGTATGGGGGATTGCATTGGATTTCGTTGGAAGAGGGGCGGGATTTGCGGAATATAGACCACCACAAAAAAGGTATTTTTGCTATTCGATATGTCGGTGGACACATCTATACAGCAGGCGGCGACGGCAAACTCAGCAAATGGCAAATCGAAACCATGCGCCCCATCGAAACATTCGCATTGACAGCAGAAAGCCTGCGTTCACTTGCCTACAACGAAGCCCGAAAAGAATGGGTAGTTGCTGCCAGTGACCATGCTATTTATTTGTTGGATAATAATTTACAAATAAAAAAAAGAATAATGAAAGCGCACGACAATTCGGTGTTTAGCGTTTGTTATTCGCCGGATGGCAAATACTTGTTGAGTGGCGGGCGAGATGCCCATTTGAAGGTCTGGGATGTGGCGCGTGATTTTGAATTAATCAGTTCGCAAGCCGCGCATTGGTTTACATTGAACGATATTGCCTACCACCCCGAAGGTCATCTTTTTGCGACTGCCAGCCGCGACAAAACCATTAAAATATGGGCTGCTGATAGCTTCAAATTACTCAAAGTCATTGATACCGCAAGATACGGCTGCCACGTCAATTCAGTCAATAAATTACTCTGGACCAAGCACCAAAATCAACTCATTTCATGTAGCGATGACCGCACAATTATGGTTTGGGCAATAGACGGTGGACGGTAGATGGTGGACGGTTCTAACGCAGGGTAGAACGCGAGTTTTTTTTATTTTTTTTTCGGGAAATAATTTTTTAAATACCTCTCAACCGTCAACCGTCAAAATTCATTATCCAAAATATCTTCGTTAATAATATTTTTTTCTTTTTGATTGGAAATAAAAAGCGGTAACAAAATTGCCAAAACAAACATCACCGTACTTACCATAAGTACTAAATTGGCATAAGGGTAAGACATGATACGAAAGATATAACCCGCTATAATGCCCACAAAACCAAGCATTAACATAATCACAATTATTATAGCATAAGCAAGATTATTCATAGTAAACCGTAGCTGGAGCAGTTCTAAAATAAATCTTCGATTTGGTCTTTTTGAATTGCTTGCCAAGCCATTGTACACAAGACCTGCGTAGCAAAATTGAGATGGGCAAAGCGTTCATCAGTTGTATATCCTTTATGGTAGCGATAATAAATTTGTTGTGCGATAACCGCCAATTTAAACAAACCATAAGCATAATAAAAGGTCAGGTGTCGGATGTCTCTGCCGCTTTTTTGAGCATACATTTCTACCAATTCTCTGCGTCTTGGATTGCCGGGAAAAATGGTGGGAGAAGGGAGGTTTTTAGTGAGAATTTCAGAATCTTCCTTCGTTGTCCAATATGCCAATGTACCGCCTAAGTCCATTAAAGGGTCGCCGAGTGTACACATCTCCCAATCCAATACTGCGCGAATTTTTGACCACGAATCATCTTCAAAAATTACATTATCATACTTAAAATCATTGTGAATCAAGCTGTGGTCGTACTCGCGGGGTTGGTTTTCTTGCATCCATGCCATTACTTTTTCAGCTTCGGGAATATCATCCGTAGCCGCTTTGAGGTATTGCTTGCCCCAATTTGTCACCTGTCGCTCCACATAGCCCACCGGACGACCCAAATCTCCTAAGCCAACTGCCTCATAATCAGTACGATGCAATTCTACAAAAGTATTGAGCCACTCATCGGTAATTTGTGCATACCCTTCGGAAGGAATCTGTCGTTTTTTCGCTTCGCGCATCGTCAAAATGATGCCATCCACCTTTTCCATCACATAAAATGACGCACCAATCACCTCCGTATTTTCTGTATATGTCAATGCTTTTGGTGATTTGGGAAATGCCTTATACAGCCGCGACAAAATCTTGTACTCACGCCCCATATCATGCCCCCGCTTGACCGCACCCGCAGGCGGACGACGCAGCACATACGACTTGTTTTCAATCTCCAATAAATAGGTCAAATTAGAAAATCCATTGGAAAATTGAGTGACATTGAGTTCCGAATTTACATCTTCAATTAATTGGTTATCAAGAAGATATTGCTTTAGAGGAACTTCTGGAAGTTCTTCACCTTTTCTGACTTGTTGCATAAAAAAAAATTGAGAAACGTAGCACCCGTAGCACGGCGCTTCCAGCCCGTGCCTCGCGTATATATCGCAAAACTAATGCGGCACGGGCTGGAAGCACCGTGCTACGTGTTGCTACGTTTCGTTAAAATGCTCCACCATTTGCATGTAGCAAATGTCCATTCACAAATCCCGCTTCTTTCGATGCCAAAAACAGATAAGCATACGCCATATCTTCCGGCGTACCAATACGTCTGACGGGAATTTGTGCAATACCTGCATCAATTATATTTTGCGGCATAGAAGCGGTCATATCTGTCATGATAAATCCGGGTGCGATAGCATTTGCAGTGATGCCGTATTTGCCAACTTCTTTGGCGAGTGCCTTCGTAAAACCAATAATCGCTGCCTTCGTAGCTGCATAATTCGTCTGACCAAATGCACCAAGTACACCATTAATAGATGAAGCCGATACGATGCGTCCGTAACCCGCTTCACGCATGTAAGGCAGCACCGCCTTCGTTGCATTATACGTGCCATTGAGATTGACGTTGATGACGCTATCCCATTCCTCATCTGTCATTTTGGCAAATGAACGGTCACGAATAATACCCGCATTATTGATGAGAATGTCGATTCTGCCATGTTGTGCGTGGGCTTCTGCGGCAGCTTTTTTGACATCTTCGCGGTCGGTAATGTCGGTTTTTCTAAAAGAAATTTTTCCACCTTGCGCCGCGATTGTATCTGCTGCAATTTGTCCCTCATCAATCACATCCCACGAAATTACAGTCGCGCCATGCTTGCAAAATACTTCGCAAATGCCTTTTCCGATGCCTTTTGCACCGCCTGTTATTATGGCAACTTGTCCTTCTAATCTGTTCATAAACAATGTTTTGTAAATGTAGCGCGGTACTTCCAGTCCGCGTTTGGTAGAACGGTGCTTCCAGCCCGTTCCGGTGTAAATACTAAACTAATGCGGCGCGGGCTGGAAGCACCGC
>CALCMV010000260.1 GCA_937967535.1 uncultured Saprospiraceae bacterium | reverse complement strand
TTATACTGTGAACGGCATAAATTTCGGAAAATATTAACATCTATATTTCACGCAGAGAGCGCAGAGTACGCGGAGAAATACTATAAAATCTCTGCGACCTCTGCGTTCTCTGCGTGAATCAGCATTTTCCGAAATTTACCCCGTTCACGGTATAATTATCAATTATTTACAAGTTAAAATGAATGTTTTTTTAGCAATTCTCAATTTGTAATAACGCCAATAGGTGTAACCTATTTAGTAGCCCCGAATTGAATTCGGGGTACAAAAAACGCCTAAATTGGAGTGCCTTGGGTACGATTCATTCCAAATCTATGATGGACCGTGCCTACAGTACTCCAAAATAGGGAAAAATCATTATTCCCCAACTTGAAAGTTGGGGCTACCAAATATTGCGTGTCTAACGACACCAATCAAAAATATCAAATTGAAAATTAGTAAAGAAATAAGAATAACTTACTGATGTTTTTTTGAAAAAAACAAAAAAACAGGGTAACAAATATGTAAACACGGTGATATATAGGTGAGGCTAAAAATTAATTAACAGGAGTAGGGATCGTTTAAAAATTATAAATTGGCATAAAAATCGCAATAATTAGATTCAGAATTTTGTTTGGTGTAAAAATGCATTTATGCGATTTAAATTCCAATAAAACCTCATTAATTACACTAATTTACGTCATAACAAAATTTTAACAAAATTATTTTCAATTAAAAGAAACTAAGTTCCAGATTTACTCGTTTAAGTAAGTAACTCCGACACACTAGATGACTCGCCAAACCCAACGCCTGTTTTGCTCGGTATCTTTTTTCCTTAATCTAAGGATTGTTATGATTTCATTGTTGGATTGATTCATTGTTTTATTGTCAAATTATTTTGAATTATTCATCCCCCCAAAAACAATATAATAATACGACAATATAAGCATGAAACAATGTAGCAATGAAATCAAAATAATCACTAAAGACAAGAACATGAAAGCACGATTTTTTTCCATTGTGGTGGCGTTGTTTTCTATGGCATTGTTTACCAATTCCACTCAACGCCCAAACGAAATCATTTATTGGAACGCTAATCAAAAACTGACCCTTAATGACTTTAAAGGCAAGCCGGATTTTGCCGACCCTTATATCATTGCGATGACTTATTCAGGCATCTTATTCTACACGGAATGTGATGGTTATGAATTGAAGTATGATATATCTTCATATTTTGACAAAGACGAATCTTGGGTAAAACTCGAAGCGCGTACTGACCATCATCTCCAGCATGAACAGTTGCATTTTGACATCACGGAGTTGTATGCACGTAAGTTGAAAGAACGATTGAGTGAGGAGACTTTTTATTGCGGTGAGGAAGAGCGTTTTAATCACATTGTAGATGAGTTTTTGGCAAATTGGGAATCCGAACAACATAGCTACGACCTCGAAACGCATTACAGCAATAAACACGACGAACAACACGCATGGGAGGCAAAAATCACCTCTGAACTCGCTGCACACGACCACGCGCATCATGACCATGTGCATGATGAATCCGGGAATGGGGAGTGATGGTATGATTGTTTGATTGTCGAATTGTATGATTGTTTTTTGAGATTGAAAATGTTGTTCATTTGAACAATAAAAATGTATGGATGTTAGATGAGTCAAATAATTTGAAATGAATATGATTCACTCATTCAAAATTTGTATGACGACATTAAAAGCCGGAGATAAAGCTCCCGATTTTACAAGCACCGACCAAAATGGCAATACGGTTTCTCTTTCAGATTTCAAAGGGAAGAAAGTTGTTTTGTATTTTTATCCGAAAGATAATACGCCAACTTGCACGGTAGAAGCATGTAATTTGCGCGATAATTATAGCGAATTGACTACCAAAGGATTTGAGGTGATTGGCGTAAGTCCTGACAGCGAAAAGAAGCATCAGAATTTTATCAAAAAATACGAGTTGCCCTTTACATTACTCGCTGATACTGACCACACGATTATGAATGCTTATGAGGTGTGGGGCGAGAAAAAATTTATGGGCAGAATCTTTGACGGTGTGCATCGCATTACTTTTGTAATTGATGAAAACGGCGTCATTGAACGGGTATTCGATAAGGTGAAATCAAAGGTACATTCGCAGCAAATTTTGGAAAGCTACGAACCAACAGCCGCAGAATAGAACAAATAGGGTTTAGATCTTTTTTTAGTAAACAGCAGACATTGAAAATGCCTGCTGTTTTTTGTTTGACCAATATAGCATGAAACGTGGACAAAACACTACCTTACATTTTCACAATTCGCTTGGTAAATGTATGGTTATCAATTGAAATAGAAATAAAATAAACGCCTTCCGCTTGATTCGAAATGTTGATGGAAGTGTCGTTTCTTAATTCGCCGCTTTGAATGATTTGTCCTGTGAGATTGTGGATGTTGTATGTGGCATTTTCGATGTCTTGTATGATGAATACGCCATCACTCGGATTAGGAAGAATCGCAATACCAAACATATCAATAGGACTGTGTGTGGAAACTACACAAACTTCCATCACTTCTGAGGGATTGTTGCAACCTGCGGCATTATTGCTGAATGTCGTTGAGCCATCATCCTCAATATGTCCGCATACACTTGATGTGCTACACATAGAGAGATTGGGATTATTGGTAATCGTGACTTGTGTGATACCATCAGGGTCGATATTTTCTAATCCCATGAGACTAGTGAGTGCATCATTTGCGGTAATCTGAATATAACCATTGATAGTTTCTACATTCGACAGTGTGGCAAGGCTACTCAAAGTTGGATGATTTTGAATGATAATATTAAGACCTATCGAAGTGAGATTTTCTATACCGGAAAGTGATGTCAGGTTGATATTGCTTTTTAAATGAAAGTTAGCACCAATACTTGTGAGTGCATTTAATTCCTGTAAATTTTGCAAATTATCATTATTAAAAATCAGTAAACTCTCTCCTATTTGCGTGATATTATTTAAGCCGGATAAATCTGTAAGCGCATTGTTGTTTTCTATTTTCAGGTGGCTTGATGTGGAGGTGATATTTTCCAAACCTACGAGACTTGTTAGGTTGAGGTTGTTGGTAATCACTAAGTTGTAGCCTGTGGTCGTGAGGTTTTGTAAGCCGTTTAAATTGGTAATTGCCGTATTGTCGATGAGCAAACCGTTGCCGGTGGAAGTGAGTTGGCTAAAGGCATTTAAATTGGTGATGTCGGTCGGGGCATCAGCTCTGATGATGAGTTTTCCGGGAAGTTGAGTGCAGTTTGGGTAGGCTGCAAAGATGGCATCTGTCTCCTCTTGTGTAGTCAGTGTAATATCACCGGAAGGGCATAAAAGCATCGGGTCGCAGGCAGCTTGTACTTCC
>CALCMV010000259.1 GCA_937967535.1 uncultured Saprospiraceae bacterium | reverse complement strand
ATCCCGATACCGATAGCTATCGGTACGGGATTGTAAATTACTGATTATCAAAGTTGAGCAAACTTAAACGGGTAGCCGGATAAATCTTTAATTTTTGACTGCTTTACAGGGTGACCGCGAATACCGTACAGGCGAATTCATTCGCCATGTGAAAAATAAATAAAATTCGTATAACATTTATTTATAGTAAATTATAAATAAAAATTATGCTAAACATGGCGATTGAAATCGCCTGTACGAGTTCGCGGTCAGCCTGTAAAGCAGTCATTACGGTACGCTTTATTAAAAAATATTCCTTAGCCAACTTATCGGTTGTCCTGTGCTGCAAATACTTTCTTCAACAAATCGGTCGTACGCTTGAGTGGGTCTTTGCGAATGGCTAATTCTTCTTTTGCTACCATATGGAACAAACCGCCCATTGCTTTTTCCGTCACGTAATCATCCAATGAAGGATTTACTTGTTGTACCAGTGGGATTTGGTTGTAGCGCGTAATGACCTCTTCCCAGGCATTGAGTGCTTTTACTTTTGAAAGCGAATTTTTAATTACCGGGTTGAAGGCATTGTACAAAGCGCTTGTGGTGGTGCGTTCCAAGTAGCTCGTTGCGGCACGGTCGTCGCCCATGAGAATGCCCATAGCATCCTGAATGGTCATTTGTTTGATGGCACTCAGGAATATCGGTTTTGCGCCGCGTGCAGCATCTTCGGCGGCGCGGTTGAGTTTTTCGACTACATTATCTACGAGCAAATTGCCGCCGGGAATACTCTCTAGGGTGTTTTTTACCTTGATGGCTTTTTCGGGGAAAGGAATTTTAATGGACGCATTTTTGAAATAACCATCTCTTAGCGACACGATATCTGCGCCTTTGGTTAGTCCAATTGACAGGGCTTCTTTCAAGCCTAAGGCGGCTTGGTCGTTGGTTACAGTGGGGGTGGTAGCGGCTTCAAGTAATTCTGTACCGATTTGTGCCAATTCTGCACAAGATGCCATCGGGATGATAAGTATGAAAAGGGCAAGTTTCTTTAACATGATTTCAAATTTAAGTTTAAAAATACAGGAGTGGTCAGCACGTAGGCTGCTTCGCTGTCAGATACCAGATGTCAAATTGGATGGGGCAAATATATGGTCTGGCTTCCGAATAAATACAAAGTTATACTGACATTATTGAAAATACTATGCCAAAGCAGAGGTGAGTTGTGGTACGGGAATGGTGAGTGATTCGGATGGATGGCTTATTTGGGATTGCCTGACTTTCAATAAGCTACAAAAAAACGAAGGCGCAACCCTCTCAATATGAGTGAGATTGCGCCCTCCGAGGCACAGGCTTCTATGATGTTTTCCGGCGTTATTGTTTATTTTGTGTTAAGGTTTCTTGGCGTTAGTTGTTCTGATATTTTTCTGTGCTGATTTTCCTCCAGAGCCAAGGGTTTTAAGTTTTTTTGTGTCAAATGTTTTTCTGTGCTAATGCCTTTTTGACGCTAATTGCGTGTTTTTTTGTGCTAAAGTTTCCTGACGTTAGTTGTTCTATATTGTTTCCTGTTGTTGATGTTTTTTGAGGCTCAACCGATGTCAAATGTTTTTCTGTGCTAATGCTTTCCTGACGCTAATTGTGTGTTTTTTGTGCTAAAGTTTCCTGACGTTAGTTGTTCTATATTGTTTCCTGTTGTTGATGTTTTTTTGAGGCTTAACCGATGTCAAATGTTTTTCTGTGCTAATGCTTTCCTGATGCTAATTGTGTGTTTTTTTTGTGCTAAAATTTTCCTGACGTTAGTTGTTCTGTGTTAATGCTTTCCTGACGCTAATCTCTTTCTAATTTTGTTTTTTTGTGCTAATGTTTTACATTTGGAATCTAATGTGTATGAAACTTTGTTCCTTCCTTTTTAGAACAATCGCAATATCAAACTTTTTCATTTACCCTAAATATCTTTTGGAACGCAAATCCAGACAAATTGATACCCATATACTAAGGTCAGGCTAGTTTGCATAGCCCATAGCAAGGTCATAACTCATTAATAATAAATGACTTAGATTATATTCTGTACTATCAAAGCTTCTCCTTATTTAGTTTTGAAAATTCAGGCAAAAAAGCTAAACATTTTTTTTTAAAACATTTAATAAAACTTTAACATAGCTAATAAAATAAAAAATCACCCACAATGAGAGCATCCAGACTCGTCAAACTATTCCTGAATTTAGATAAAAGAGAACTCACGCGATTTAGAAATTACTTGGAATCGGAGGGTACGGGATATAGTATGGATGCCCAATTATTATTATTTGATTATCTGAAAACAAATGCCAAGAAAAAAGTCAGAACCGGACCGGGCTACGAAGATTTATTAGACGAAACTGTTGTTCAACGCAGTTTATCCAAAAAAGATAAATCCATCAAGCCGAACAATATGAACAGAATAAAATCCGGTTTGTACAAAAATCTTGAAGATGCCATTGTTCATTACCAACTCGAAAAAGAACGCAATGAACAAGATAATGTACAAAGACGCATGTTGCTCATTCGCTACCTCAAAAACAAACTCGCCAACGATGATACACCCAATAAAGACCTTTCTGACCTCTACACCAATATCATTCAAGAGACGCATAAAAACACCAAAACCAAAACCAAAAAAAACATATTTGATTATCTGGATTTGCATGTATTGAACCATTATTTGTACTTCAATGTGGATACGGATGCTTGGGCAGTAGATGATGAGGTGAAGGAATTGCACGACAGCATTGACCTATATTATTGTCTGACCAAATTGAAGTATTGTACAGAGGTAATGATACGCCAGCGCATACTCAATGAGACGAATACGGTAAGGCTCAAAGACGAAACCCGTCTTATTGCAGATGAATTTATGGATAGCCCTATACCACTGATTCAAATGTATGCACGGTGTTTTGATTTGTTTGACAAAACAGAATTTGACGAGGCGGGTTTGGTAGCAATCATCTCACTCATCAAGGAGCATCTCGACCTTGATATTTCCGAACTGGCTTTTATCATTACTTTCACAACCAACTATATTGCCCTTTCTAAAAAACGGGGCGGCAAGTTCGCTAAGATGTACTTCGAACTCCAGAAAATTGCTTTTGATAAAGACATTTTTGTAGATGAAGGCTTTCTCGAACCCAACAAACTCATTAATTACGTTTTTATGTGTACCGAACAAGGTGCAGAAAGTGAAATTCCCAAAATACTGGACACCCATCTTCACAAAATCAAAAATAAAGGCGAACAAAAAAACAGAGACGGACAACGGGACAAAACCGACATCATTTGCCGGGCTTATCATCTTTTTGCAACTCAAAAATTTGACCAAGCCTTCGATTTATTATTTGAAAAGAGCTTCAGAAACGAGCCATACTTTTTACACTTTAGAACGCTACGAATTAAAAGTATTTATGAAGCAGAAATGCTACCGCTTGGGGAGTTTGATTTTTGGAACCAGACTGATACCATAAAGGAGTGTAAAAAATTCATTGAGGCGCTTCACAAGCGTAAAGATATGTACAATCACATCACGTATGAGCAAAATATCAATTTTGCTGAAATGGTCATCAATCTGTATAATTACATGCAAGATACCAATACCGACAAAACCAAAAAAGACACACTATCTATCGAAATGCAATCTATTCCAAATATCGTTTGTCGAAATTGGTTGATTCTGAAAATCAATGAATTGTAGTGGTTCAAGTCTCATAAAAAAAGCACTGCCTTAACCAAGTAAGGCAGTGCTGCACCATTTGAAGCCGGTACTATTTCTTCGAAAATTATTCAACACGGAGGGTGATGACTTCAGTTGCTCCGGTCAGTATATTTGTTACAATTACATCAACGTAATCAGTACCTTCTGGAATTTCGACTACAAATGCACCGCTTTTTTCTGTCATGCGGTTTGTGTCGATAAATCTCATTTCATTCACTAAGCTAACATTGTAGATACCATTGTCAACAACTTCTACTTTAGCTGTACGACCTACCATAGTCGCTGTAATTCCTGTACCTGCAAAAGTTGCAGTAGTCATCATAAGGATGAACATGAAAATAGCTGGTAATCGTTTCATAGTCTTACATAGGTATTGAACATCGCGGGGGAGCGACATTCGGGTTTTACAATACCTGCATAAAAACCGGAATAGAGTCGGGAGGAAGACTTTCGCGCAAAAATAAATATGCCGAAAATTTGCAAGTGGACAAAATTTGCCTTACTTTTGTAGAACATTACGTTAGGTCGTGGAAAATTTAACGTAATTTCTGTTCCGAGCCTACTCAATAGGTTTTAAGCAGAAATTCAAAATATAAAAGGATTGTTTCTAAAAAGGAACAATCCTTTTTTTATTTGCAATATAATAGATAATTTTTCAGACTTTAGTGTGATTTCTATTTAGCGTCGAAATTTTGACTTAATTCGCTAGGAAATTAAAACTATTCGCCTCTAAACAAATCCTTTCTTTGTAGCATATCGTATCGTGGTTAATTTTGATTTTGGTGTAACTCTTTGATTAATAACGTTTGTATAGATAAAACGTTTCAAAAATAAAAATAGTTCCTCTCGCAACCAATTTTTCTGAAATTTTGGGAATTTTTCGATAAACCATTTTGTTTTGTATACGGAAGACGGTTTTTAAACGAAATAAGGTTTATAAGTTCAATTGCAAAATTAGTTCCAAACTTAGTTAAAAATAAAATCGCAATATGATTTTCGTCAAAGACGAAATTAAAATTTGGGATTAGATTTGAAATTGCGTTTAACTTCCGTTTTCAATTTTTTAGAAACAAAAAACGTAAAAATGGTTGCATTTGTATCGCAAGTATTTTTGCTTTTTAGAGCATGTTTAAATTTTTTCAAACTGATAATCAACAGTTTATGGTTTTGGCGAAATATCGGAGAAGGAATTTATCGGGATAAGTGACTGATTCGATGTGAAGCCAAGTTCATAAAATGTTGGTTATCAGACAGAAAAAATTTAAACATGCTCTTAATATTTATTTAGGTTTGATAATGTTTTGTGTTATAGAATACTTATCAAATTTAGTGTCCAGTTAATTTCATAAATAATCCGAATTGCAGATTATTGGTTTCGAGTAATTAAATACAATAAAAAATAAGTACGTATTTGGTCAACTCGTAATTCATAACTCGCAACTCGCAACCTAAATATAACGTGGCAAACAAGGCAAAAAGTATAGCACCTCAATTATTAGATTTGGTAATCAACTGCGTGTACCCATTCCAGACACCTTTTGAAAAGGGAATTGAATTTAAGGAAATATCCGAATCCAACTATACTTTGGTATTGGATTTCCTGTGGGATAAAATCGTCAGGCACATCAGCGAAAACCGCGATGATGCAGACATTGTTTATGAAAAATTGAAACGCAACCTCATCAATCCGCCCGACGATTTTGAGCAATTTGATGAAGACAAAAACCGACTTGTCCTTTCTCCTAAGACGCTCAAATCTACTTTTATAAAAGGTCAATGTTCGGCAAAAACAATGGGATTTTTTGAAGCCCTCGAAATTGTTATCCAAACAGAGGAAGCAGCAAAAAAAGACCTGCGGCGCGTCAGCGGATATTACAATACCTATAATTTGCACAATACCAAATCGGGCAAATTTCAAATTTCTAATCTCCACATTGCACTCGAAGGGGAGAGCTACCTCATATATATTGGCAAACGATATCCGCACAGATACCAACGCAGAAAACCTGTTCAGGTCGAAATTATCAACAAAGACAAACTTCTCATTACGTACAAAGAAGAAGATTTCAGACTGATATTTTACGCCTATATCGGCAAGGAAAATGCGCCCGCACTCATTCAAGCCATTTTTCTGTACAACAATACAGATGGGCAAACCATTGCTAGTCAGTGCCTTCTGCATCGCATAGAAAGCCCAGACAATTTTGCTGACCCGCGCCGCGAGCAATCCGACATTCCACTCAGCAATGAGCAAGGCAAGACCACATTAAGCATTGACCAACAAAAAGCCATAAAAAAATACTTGTTCAATAAAGCGCATTTTAACAAACCTGTATTTAACAACGGCGGATTAAAATTCGACTTTGACGACCTGCGCCTCGAACCCGCACCCGCAAAGCAAACAGCCCTTTTTTATCAAGTGACAAAAACCCTTTGCGGCTACTACCGCATTTATTATAATGAACGATACATGACCGCAAAAGGCTTGGGCAACCAACTCAAACGCAACCATTATTACTCAACGGTAGGCGAAGGCATCCTACAAATTTATGAGGATGACAACACCGGCGTACTGCGATGCAAAATGACCAACCGAAAAAACAAAAGCGGCGAAACCGTCACCTATAAGGGCTACGTACAAAACGATATGCTCAACGACCAAGCCTACCTCATACTGAATATGTACGCCAATAACAATACCCGCTTTATCAATCTCATATTGACCAAAGCGGGCGGCGACTACCTGCTTGGCAGCCACAACATCATGTACGAACCTGCGCTCGAACTCGGCACAGGTCCCGTCGTCGTGATGCGGGACGATACGCTTTCGGAAAGCGCACAGCCCAATACGCTATCGCCTTGCCCAAAGAAAGACGATAGCACCTTGGACTGTATCATCAATTACATTTCCCAAAACCGAGAGGGCTTGAATGTTCCCATAACCCGTTTTTCGGATTTGGATAAATATAAAAATCTACGAATTGAGGGAATTTATAAAATGTATTCTTACGGAAAAGGCGGTATTCGTCGTAGTGGTCTGAAAATCAACAAGTCAGGCTTTGTAGAACACATCGGACATGCAGCCAGTGAGCGCACGATTGCCTATGGCTATGTCGAAATTGTAGGTGCGATTGTGTATATCACCTTGAGAGATGTGGCTACGGGTCGCTTGGGTTTTCTTATCCTGCGAGTGGCGGAGAGCGAGCCGCATATTGATACCGAAAACAAGCACCGCAGCACTATTTATGTAGGTACTTTTTGCGGAGTGACGCGCCGCAATGAGCAGCATCCATTGGCATCGCGTATCGTGGTGCAATACACCAATATCGACATGGCAGAGGACCTGAATGACATCGCACAAGCTCGTATGTTTAAAGGCGATGAGGTGAAAGATGAATCGCATATTCCAACCGCGATTTGCAATGCTTTATTGAGTAAGGAAGAATCTTTTGTTGGTTTTCTCAAGCGACGCACTACGATTCTCGACCTTGATGACCTGCAAAAATTTAACGACGAATCCTCCGATGCTGCCGAAGCAATGCGCCAGCGTGCTGTTTATTTTGTTTTAAAAAATGAATACGAAAAGGCATTGGAGTTGTTAGGGAAAATTCGCTATTTTCCTGATGCAGCAATGTATATGGAGCAATTTGAGAAAGATTTGAAAGAGATGAACGTGAATAATGATTTTCTGAAAAATGCAAGATATAAAAAATTCAAAGATTCATTATTCCCAGAAAATAAGGTGCTTTAACAATTCTTGTAAAAGGAATTTCTGCCTCGCGTCCAAACCTATAAGGTTTCCAAAAACCTTATAGGTTTCGTGTTGTTTTTCAGTATTTTAAATATTATAATTTTTAAAAATAAATAATTTCCTTTTTCACAAAAATTGTCAAAGAACCAAAAATAACAGCAGCACGACATACAGAACATGTAGAGAAAATTCATGAATTTTCTCTACATGTTCGGGGCATGAAATGACGTTTTTTATTTTTACGAAAAAATATTACACATGAAACATTCAATACTAATCATTATCATCATTTTAATCGCTCAAATGGGTGTGGCTCAATCTATCGAAGGGATTGTTTTTGATAAAGAAACAGGTGAAAAATTACCCTTTGCCAATGTCATACTTTTTGAAGATAGCGTTCAAATAGGCGGAATGACGACTTCTATGGAAGGCGAGTATTTCTTTCACATAGCTCCCGGCACTTACGATGTGGAAGCGGTATATGTCGGATATTTGCTTGGAAAAATCAACGAAGTCGTTGTGACAGAAGGGACTACAAAAGCCGATATTGAAATGGAGATAGACGAAAAAGGTGTTAATTTGTCAGATATTGAAATTAGCAATCTAAATATCAAACTTATTCGGAAAGATGAAACACTTCCTCGAATTAAGCAAGGAGTTATTAAAGGAAAAGTTTTCGATGAAAAAACAAAAGAAGAATTACCTTTTGCTGATGTCATATTACTTCAAAACGGTAATCAGGTTGTTGTAACGATGAGCGACTTTAGCGGAAGGTATATGTTCTACGGATTAAAACCCGGCAAGTACGATGTAGAAGTCGTTTATGTCGGTTATCCCAACTCGAAAATCACAGGAATATTAGTTGAGGATAATACGATTCCATTAGACATATCAATGCAAGAAGGAGAGGGCAAACATTTTCTTGATATACAAGTTATTGAGGTCAATATTCCATTTTTCCGTTGGGAAAAAGCTGCCACCACCGGCGCAACATGGAAAGCCCACGAAATAAAACGATTCCCCGGCTTCTAAATCCACTTTGGCAGTTTTTTTTGGGTAAAAACGATAAGTCGGCAGACGAAGTTCTCTACTGAAAGTGAATATTTGACTAATAAACTGATACGATTTTACAAAAACATTCGTCTGACGACACGCCCGATTTAAAACATTATCGCATTAAAATATTCACTCATTCAAAATTCACTCATTCACTCATTAAACATTGTAGCATTAAAACAAATTCACATAGCCCAAATGAATCTTACCCGCCTGAAAATCAATAGGATTGCCAAGCTGCCGACCAAGCGCGTAGCTGATCCCGAAGATGCCTGCGCGAGTCTCAAAAGTCATCCCTGCACCAAAGCCGAAAGGTTGGTCTTGGAGGTTATTTTCTACACTTCGATTTTCCATATAGGCATAATCTCCAAAGGCGTACAGGTAAGAATTTTGACCAATTAAAAGCCGATATTCTGCCGTAAAAACTGCATACAAGGAGGCAAAAATAGCTTCCTCATCAAAACCGCGCAACAAGCGATTTCCGCCGATGCGAAACAATTCATTTTGATACAAATCAATCTGCGAAATGCGCCAACCACTTTGCACACCTGTCTTGAGGGTACTGCGTTTGCTCGTTTGCCAATATCGTGCTACATTCAGATTAAATGAATATTGAAAACTCCGCAATTGAAGGGTATCGTACAGGCTGGCATAGTCGAATGTCAGGTCATTCGGGTCGCGGAGTTCGGTGATTCTTTGGTTGCGGTCAATGCGTTTTGTACCTGCACCCGCACGTAGTGTGAGGTCGTAGCCTTTGCGTGGATTGAAGCGATAATCGAGTTTTTGATAGCGATATTCTAAACCAAAAGTTGAATTGACCACATCAATATTGGTAGGCAAACGACGGTTCGCAATGATTTGATTTTCATTAATTTCTAACAAATTTGTAGAAGTCGCGTTCCAAAAGGCTTTGAGGTAATTGCCCCCTTCAAAATGATACTGCACACCAATGTCGCGTATCAAATCCAAATAGCTCGTATCGCGTCTGTACAAATCAAAATCGAACTCAAAACCAAAAGGCAAACCCAAAAAATAAGGGTACAAAAATTCGGATTGCAGCCTTTGTGTGCCTGCGCGAAGTTGCTCCCATTCTACATGAATTTCCTTGCCCGTTCCGAAGGGATTTTTAAGGTCAATTTCGGCATTACCTGTGAGAAGTAAGCCACCTGTTTCAGCATTATTGGGCAAAAAACCAATGAGAAAATCAAAGCGACTGGCTTTTTTATTTTTCAAAAATAAATTTATCGTTGCTTTATCCTTAATAAAGGTCACATTGGGGGCGCGTTGTTCTTCTATAAATGCCAATTCGCGGATGCGGCTACTGATTTTTGCGACCTTGCCTTCTTCGTATACCTCTCCGGGTTTGACTCCAAGATAACCGGATAGATAATTTTCAGAAATTTTCGCATCCGTTTCTATGCTAATTGCTTCAAAAACAACCGGTTGGTTGCGTTTCATGTATAGTCGGGCAGCAATTTTGTTATCATTTATCTGAATGTTGTCCAACCAAATTTGAGCGAATGGAAAACCATTATTTTCGGCATATGTGAGCAGTTTTTCCTGCAAATTTTTCAACTCACGATAATGAAAAGGTTTGCCGGAATAAAAGCGCGTTTTGAAGCCAATTTTATCCAAAAAAATATCGGGAATATTACCGTTTTCGAGGCTTGCCCATTCGTATATATCACCTGCATAAAGATGTGCGGTGTGTAGTTTGTCATTTACTGTGAAGCTATCAACGGAGGCAGCGAGATAGCCTTTGTCGTGCAATTGCAAAAGAACTTGATTAAGATTTTGAATAAGCGTGGCGGGAGAGTGGTTTTCTTTGTTGTAAGAAATATTTTTTTTGAGAAAATTATTATTTTTATCCAAACAAATAATATCCAATCGCAAACTGTCTTGCGCTGAAAGCGCAAGAGGGAAGAGCAATATTACGATGTATAAAATTCTCAAACTTAGCAAGTTTTATTCATTTAGAATCTGGATACATACTTTCAATTTGGGAATTTTTGATGATGTATAACAATGTGTAGGCTTGACTTATTGTGCAATCGAATGATAAAATAATGTTAAGGACTGGATTTATTCCGTATTTATTCATATCTTAGCTTGTGAGTACATAGGCAGAGTTATCTTTATCCAAGCCTAATACAGTGTACTCAGGAAACATTTAATTTAATACGCGATGAAAAGAATTTTACTAACCTTAATAACTTTTGCGGTTTTCAGTGCGCCAATATTCGCGCAGATTTTTACCATATCACCTTCACCTGTGCAAGTTACGGGAGATGTGAGTACATTTAGAACCGAAGCACCTTCGACGGTCACAAACAATACCGATGAGGTACTGAACCTGCGTTGGGAAAGAATAGAAGAAGATGTTCCGGCAGAATGGAATACTGCAATTTGTGATAATATACTTTGTTGGGCACCTACCAAATCGGTAAGCGATTATACCATTCAACCAAACGAAGAAGCGCGTATGAAGCCGGAATTTAGAAGCAACGGCGTTGCCGGAGTAGGGACGATACGTATGCTGATTTATGATCCCTTGGATAGCTTGAATACTGTGCAAGAAAATGTCTATACGGCTGATATTCAGATGTCAGTATCGGTAGAAGAACCGGAGGAGATAGATTTCACCATTTATCCGAATCCTGCGAGTGATTTTGTTGTATTGCCGGAAAACAATCAAATTGCAAAAGCAGTTTTGTATAATATCGCAGGTAAGCAAATCACGACCTTTGATATGATGTCGAATACACGCCGCTTTGATGTGATGGATATAATGCGCGGTACATACCTCTTGCAATTTATTGACGAAACGGGCGGAATATTGCATACCACTCGTTTGACTAAGAAATAAATAGTTCAAAATCTTTAAAATACACCTTTTATGAAACCTTTCCATTTGCGGAAAGGTTTTTTTTATGTTGTATATTGTCATTTGCACTACATATTTTTTTACACTTAGCCCGTAAATTCTATGATTTGATTGATGAACCACTCTATTCGGGTTACGAATTACGGTTTATTTAAATATTTAATGTCTTCGCCAAACTTTGAATTTTGAATTTTGAAAAACAAATTAATTTAAATTTTACTTTGTTTTTTACTGATAATTATTAATTAATTAAATATTTTTATCATTCAAAATTCAAAATTAACAAACATATTAAGTATTAATAAAATATTTTAAATAACTCGTCATCCGCAACCTACAACTCGAATTATTTTATGAAAATTTTTATCCAGATAATCGTATTTTCTCTGTTTGCTTTGAGTGTGTACGCGCAAGAAAAAGGCACATTTTCCGGTCAACTGCAAGCCAATGGCAATTTTTTTCAGCGTGATACCACGATTGGCGCAAGTAATACACCGCAATATGACCAACTCAAAACAGGCGGCGAAGCTTGGCTCAATTTAAATTACGGTATATCGGGTTATGATTTCCAATTGCGATTTGATATGTATCAAAATTCCAATTTGCCCAATCCGCAAGGTGCTTTTTCGGGGCAGGGTATTGGTTTTTGGCAAATCGGTAAGCAAGTAGATAAACTCGGAATTACCGTCGGAAATTATTATGACCAAATTGGTAGTGGCATCGTTTTTCGCGCCTATGAGGAGCGTTTTTTAGCGATTGATAATTCGATGCTTGGTTTGCGATTGACTTATGATTTGAATGAAGATTGGCGCATAAAAGCCTTTACCGGAAGGCAGCGTAATCCTTTCGGGGTCGAAAATTCGATTACAGGCACTTACTCTGCTTTAGTGAGTGCAGTGAATGTAGAGGGTTTTGTTTCTTTGAATGAGACAACTTTTATTGCGCCCGGTATTGGTGTCGTCAATCGCTCGCTAAAGGATGATGTCATTCGCAATATTGGCGCAGATATTTCGCTGAATAATTTTGATAATTTCTTTTTCAGACCTCAATATAATGTACACGCATTTACGGCATATAATACGCTCACATTAGGCGATTTTTCATTTTATTTGGAAGCTGCGGTGAAGACACCCGAAGCGATTATTTCGCCCACACGCATCGTAGTAGATACCACAGGACAAGTCATAGAAGAATATCCACTCAATGGCACACCGACAGAAACGGGTGACAATGTTTTTGGAAATTTTTTGGTCACTTACCAAAGAAAAGCCGGCTCGGTATTGTACGGAAGTGCGAGTTATTCGCGCAAGGGCTTCGGCGTGACCCTCCAAGCCAAACGCACCCAAAATTTCCCGCTTCATATCAGTCCGGGCGGCAATCCGATTCAGGTAGCGCGTAATTTTCTACCACCAATGACCCGCGAAAATTCTAAGCGACTCACTACCCGCTATAATGCCGCTACACAAGAATTGGGCGAGTTGTCATTTCAGGCAGATGTACAAATCAAGTTCAATAAAATCTGGAGTGGCGAAGCTAACTTCTCCAATATCAATGATTTAGATGGTTTGTTGCTATACCGCGAATTGCATTTGACGGGAAAATATAAAAAACGTAAAGTACCCTGGGTAGTTACAGGTGGTTTGCAATTCCAACAATATAATCAGGAAGTTTATGAGGTAAAACCCGGCGTGCCATTGGTGCAGACGATTACGCCCTATGCGGAGGTGGTCTACAAATTTGACCGTAAAAAATCTATGCGTATGGAGTTGCAATACCTCAATACTCAGCAGGATTACGGACAATGGATATTTGCGCTGCTCGAATATAGTATTGCGCCCAAATGGTCATTCTCTATCGCCGATATGGTGACACTTGACCCCGAAAAATTCTATGACAAATCGAATATCAGGATTAGTAATACTTCGCGCCCGGCGCATTTTTATACTGCTTACGTATCATATGCAGAGAAGGCGAATAAATTTTCGCTCGCCTATGTGCGTCAGCCGGATGGTATCAATTGTACGGGCGGAGTGTGTCGTTACGAACCGGCATTTAGTGGGATACGAATGACAGTAAATTCGAGTTTTTGAGGTCGGTAAGTGGAAGTACAAGTTTAAGTTTAAGTACAACACATAATTCAAAATTGAAAACTGCCACAAAAACACGAAGACACAAAGTATAAATTGCTAATAAGCATAAAAATTCTTTGTGCCTTCGTGTCTTTGTGGCAAAATTAAAGATGTGCAGAGTATGTGTTTTGGTTTTTCATATCTGATTGCCCCTAATACTTTACACACTTTAATGGCGACCCATTTAAGTTTGCTCAACTTTGATAATCAGTAATTTACAAAATATTGTTATTCAATGAATTGTAAAAAACTATGAACTATGAACTGGCAACTATGAACTGATAGCCACTTTAATCAAACCTAATCATCACAATGGACAAGGACAAATTAGACGGCACAAAAAAGAGCCATATCCAAATCGGTCAATGGGTAGAAATCGTCGAAAAACGCAACCAAACATCCGGCGAAACCACCGAAGGACAAGTCAGGCGCATTTTGACCAAATCGGCACAACACCCGCATGGTATTAAAGTCATGCTGAACACCGGAGAAGTGGGGCGCGTAAAGGAAATCTTAGAAGATTGAAGGGTTTTTGAACGGGTGATTTTTGAGTTAGTCCTTATTAATCTACTTTCTATGCAATATTTCTCTGAAAAATTCGTGTAATAACGAGTGAAATTCTAAGTCACAAATTCACAATTCCAAACAAAACAACGCATTCTTGCGTACATTTAATTGAGAATTGTTGCTTGGGATTTTGAATATGCTTATCAATCTGTCGAAACTTTTGATAATCAATATTTTTCAAATTAAAAATAGAAATGGTGCATAAGTACACCGTACAATAAGTTTCTTTACAAATCTTAGTTAAGAACATGCTTTAAAAACAATGTGTTCGCCAATTATAAATTTTGAATAATAAAAAAATATTTAATTTATTAATTTTTAATAAAATATAATTTAAATTAATTTTCTATTCAAAATTCATAATTCAAAATTTGGCGAAGACATTAAAAAAACGATAAGTAACTTATTGTACGATGTAATAACGATGAACCACCAAGCATTGACTACATATTATGGTGCGATTTTTTTCAGCAATAATTATAATTTGTTGTTTATCAACATCTATATCAGCACAAAGTTACGAACTCGGTGCATGGGCAGGTCTGTCTGGTTATTTTGGCGACCTCAACCCCAATTTTGGCATACAACGACTCGGACCTGCGGGCGGTATTCTAGGGCGCGTCAATGTCAATCCGCGTGTATCCTTCAAGTTATCAGCCAATTATGCAAATGTTGGTTTTGATGATGCTTTGACCAATAATGAATTTCAGCAAGCGCGGAATCTGAATTTTCAGTCTGATATTTTTGAAGGTGTCGGACAAGTTGAGTTCAATTTCCTGCCTTTTATCTCCTCCAAATACGACAATTTTTTCACGCCCTATCTATTTGTTGGTGGCGGAGTGTTTCACTTCAACCCGCGTACCCAATTCAATGACGAATGGGTATTTTTGCAGCCGCTTGGCACAGAAGGGCAAGGCAGAAATGAAGAATATGCACTCACGCAAAGCATGTTTGCATATGGCGGCGGTTTCAAATTGGCACTCAATTTTGCGTGGAGTATCAACATAGAAGCTAGTGCGCGACGCTTGTTTACCGACTATCTCGACGATGTAAGTACCAACTATACCGACCCCGAAAGGCTCGAAAATCTACGCGGCGAACTCGCCGTTCAGTTGGCAGACCGTTCGTGGGAAGTCGCCGAAGCACCTATCGGCGAAATCGGCAGACAACGCGGCGACCCTCTAAGCAATGATGTCTACGTCAATTTTGGCATCAGCCTTGTATATCATATCGGAGGTATCAAATGCCCGGATTTTTGAGGCGATTTAGTTTACAATGTGTTTGATAATTTTGAATGATGAATGAAAAATTTTGAATGGTGAAAATATTTAATTTGTTAATTTTTAATTATCAAAAAAAACAAAGTAAAATTTAAATTAATTTGTCATTCAAAATTCAAATTCAAAATTTGGTGAAGACATTGAGTTTATTTAAGTTCATGTAGTTTATAAAGTTTAGCGACTTTGTAAACCACATGAACTTTATACCTTTGTGAACCATTAAATACATTTGTTGGCTACCCGTTTAAGTTTGCTCAACTTTGATAATTAGTAATTTACAATCCCGTATAGCTATCGGGATCTTATTCAATGAATTGTAAAAAACTATGAACTGGCAACTATGAACTGATAGCCCATTTGTTTACTCAATTCATCTGACCTCTGACAGCGAAGTGGTCTGACTTCTGACTTCTTCCCAAAACAATTATCATGAAACAAATCTATATACTATTGATGCTCATTGGGGTGTCGCTTTGCGGATTTGCCCAACCTATAGGCAAAAAAAACAATAAAGCGAGCAAAGGCGTACAAATCGCACCTAATATCCAACTTGCCAACGAATATTATAAAAACGGAGAATACGAAAAAGCCGCCGCTTTGTACGAAAAACTCGTAGCTTCCTCACCGACCAATTCTTATTATTTTTCAAGATATATGAGTTGTCTGATTGATTTGGAGGAGTATGACAAGGCAGAAAATGTGCTAAAAGCCCAACTCAAAAGCCAACCCCAAAACAGCCAAATATATCTCGAATACGGTAATTTATTGGAATTGCAGGAAAAAAGCGACGAAGCAGACAAGCAATACGCCAAAGCCATCAAATTACTTCCTGCCAATCAAGGTAAAATTGACCAATTGGCGCGAAAATTTAGCTCCCTTAGAAAATACGAACTCGCGGTTTCTGTATACGAAAAAGGCAATCAAATATTGGATAAGCCTTATATATTTTCTTATCAAATCGGAGATGTCTATCGTCAAAACGGCGAATTAAATAAGATGATAGAAAACTACCTGTACAGCCTCGAATACTCCCAAAATCGCCTGTCCATCATACAAACTTACCTCCAACGCTACCTCAGCGAAGAAGATTTTCAGGAAGTCAAAAGCCAATTATACGAGCGTATTCAGGAGAAGCCCGATGTCACGGTTTATCCCGAATTATTGCAGTGGGTTTTCCTCCAACAAAAAGATTTCAAGGGCGCATTACGTCAAGCAAAAGCTCTGGACAAACGCCTCAAAGAAGACGGCGGGCGCATCTTCAAACTCGGTACAAGTGCCAAAAATGAAAGAGACTACGAGGCTGCGGTCAATGCCTTCAATTATATCACCGAAACGAAAGGAACGAGTTCGCCCTACTACCTCAAAGCCAAGCGCGAAACACTCAATGCCCGCCGCACCCAATTGGTCGAGGGATACGAATATACGAATGAAGATTTATTGGAATTAGAAAAAGAATACCAAGTCTTTTTAGAAGAATTTGGGCGCAACAAGACCACCGCAGGCATGATACGCGAACTCTCTCAATTACATGCTTTTTATTTGAATGATATTGATAAAGCCATCGAATTGCTCGACCAAACCATCAACTATCCGGGTATTGACCGACATACGCAGGCACTCGCCAAATTGGATTTGGGCGATTACTATCTGATGAAAGAAGAAGTGTGGGAATCTAGCTTACTCTATTCGCAAGTGGATAAAGAATTTAAAGACGATATTCTCGGCGAAGTAGCGCGTTTTCGCAATGCAAAACTCTCTTATTTTAAAGGTGATTTTGAATGGGCGCAAGCACAACTCGATGTACTCAAAGCCTCTACTTCCGAGTTGATTTCCAATGATGCGATTGATTTATCGGTCTTTATCATGGACCATTATTCGCTTGATACCACTGCCGTACCGATGCAAATGTATGCCGGTGCCGAATTGTTATCTTTCCAAAATAGATTTGATGAATCTTTTGAAAAACTGGATTCTATCAAAATCCTTTTCCCCGAACACGGCTTGGAAGACGACATCTATTACGCCAAATCAAAAATCTACGTCAAACAACGCGATTATGAAAAAGCTGCCGAAATGCTTCAAACCATCGTAGATAATCACGCCGAAGAAATTCGCGGCGACAATGCCACCTTCGACCTCGCCAATCTCTACGAAACCCACCTCGGCGACAAGGAAAAAGCCAAAGCCCTCTATCAGAAAATCTTGATG
>CALCMV010000258.1 GCA_937967535.1 uncultured Saprospiraceae bacterium | reverse complement strand
GGTCATCCAACACAGAGGTATCACAAACTGCCCATTCTTCATTGAAGGTGACAGGATGCCAGATGCGATATTCCTTTTTTTCTGTATTCAATGTATTATTCATTTTTGGCAGTAAAAATTTTGTGTAAATGTACGCAATTTACCCAACAAAATTACGCTAAAATTGGTTTCAATGGTAGTGAAATGTAAAACGATTTTATAAATCGTTACGCTCGGAATAAACGATTTGTAAAATCGTTTTACGTTATCAATAAACACCAAGATACGAATTATGAATAAAAAAATCATCATCGCCGGCGGCAGTGGCTTTTTAGGTCAACATCTTCGCACTTACTTTTCCAATCTCGGTTACGAAATCATCATATTGAGTCGTGGCAAGTCGCAGGGTGTATTTCGTCAGTGGGATGCCAAGACGCTCGGCGCATGGGCTACGGAACTCGAAGGCACACAGGCACTTATCAATATGACGGGGCGCACAGTGGACTGCCGTTATAACGAAAAAAACAAAGCACAAATCCTTGATAGTCGCATTGATAGTACGCGCATATTGGGCGAGGCGGTGCGTGCGTGTACGAAGCCGCCAAAATTTTGGTTCAACTCCTCTACCGCCACCATTTACCAACATACCGAAGGCGATGCACCTGCAAATACCGAACGCGAAGGCATCATCGGCAGCGATTTTTCGATGAATGTAGCGAAGGCATGGGAAGCCGAATTTTTCAGTCACGATACGCCCGATACCATCAAAACTGCCTTGCGTACCGCGATTGCTATGGGCAAAGACGGCGGCGCATTTCCTGTGATGGCGAAGCTCGCAAAATTTGGTTTATGCTCACCGCAAGGAACGGGCAAACAATGGATTAGCTGGGTGCATGTGGAGGATCTTTGTCGCGTGGTGGATTTTTTGATGCAAAATCCGCACGAAGGCGTGGTGAATGTAGCTGCCCCCTACCCTATTCAAAATCAGGATTTTAACCGATTATTAAAAGAGAAATTAAACGTACCATTCACCTTACCACAACCCAAATGGTTACTCGAAATCGGCGCGTTTTTTATTCGTACTCAAACGGAGTTAATCCTGAAAAGCCGCAAAGCCTATCCCAAACATTTATTGGATGCAGGTTTTACATTTAAATATGAAAAATGTGATGCGATGCTTGATGCGTTTGTCCTTAATCCAAGTTGAATATGTAGTCCCCAAAAGTAGGTATTACACATTAATTGTTTCAAAATTTTCCGTATTTCATAGCGTAAAAGTTGTCAGACGAATCCTTTGCTTAAAGTGAATATGGTTCAAATAACCGAAGCATTTTATAACAACATTCGTCTGACAACTACACCATCCAAAAAACTTGGGGACTATTTTAGTGAAAAACATAAACGGACACCCAAATCAAGTATTCTGCCCAACATCGTTAAATTATTCACATTCAAGCACATTGAGTCCGATTTTTTTTTATTTAAAAAAATGTTTTATTACATTTGCCTACGTAGTAATACATATTGTCCAATATTATAAAAAAATAAGTTCCCACACCCGCTAAGTATAACAATGAAAAAATAAATATGGATTTTTAATTATTCAAAATCCAATATTTATTCATTCAACATTACGAATTATTCGCAGGTATATGAAACCAATAACATACTTTTTTTACCCATTTACCCGCAAAAAAACCGTTTCCTTCACGCACTCAAAATTCTCGTACGTCAATACTTGCACAGACTTGTGAGCATTTACTAGTCTACAAAATTTTTGTATTTCAAAATATAAACGATTGATAATTAAAATTTTAATTATTTAAAATTTATTTATTTAAAATTAACACATAATCTACCATAATTTTTTAAAAATCATAAAAAACCTAAGAGCATGTTTAAATTTTTTCAAACTGATAATCAACAGTTTATGGTTTTGGCGAGACATCAAAGAGGAAGTTTATAGGGATAAATGACCGATTTGATGTGAAGCCAAGTTCATAAAATGTTGGTTATCAGGCAGAAAAAATTTCAACATGCTCTAACTAAGTACAATAAAAATTTAATATAATTTAAATTTGTACTTAAAACTATTAAACTTGTTATAATGAAAAAATTACACATCTTAGTTCTTATTGTAATGGCAGCTTGTCTTACTCTGAGTGCAAATTTGAGTGCTCAATGTGGCAATTTGTATATTGCAGGTGTCATTGACGGACCCTTGCCGGGCGGTACACCAAAGGCAATTCAATTATGTGCTTCGGGTGCCATTGCAGATTTGAGCACCTATGGCATAGAATCCATAACAAACGGTGGTGGCTCCGGCGGTGCAGAGGAGTTTACCTTTCCGGCGGATATGCTCAATGCAGGAGATTGTACATGGATAACTACCGACTTGGCACAGTTCAATGCCTATTTTGGTTTTGATGCTTGTTATGAAAGTGGCACAGTCAATGCAAATGGTGACGATGCCTTTATTCTCTATTGTGGCGGTGTGGCAGAAGATGCCTTCGGCGACCCCAACACAGATGGCACAGGCGAACCTTGGGAATATCTGGACGGCTGGGCATTTAGTAGTGATATGGCAGCCAATCCGGTTTTTACAGATACAGATTGGACTTATAGCGGACCCAATGCTCTGGATGGCGAAACTAGCAACGGAGCAGCAGCCAGTCCTTATCCGAATGCCGTTGCAAATTGCCCTGTGATAGTATTCGACTGTCCGGCAGCGATGGCAAATATCGGCGATGTTTGTGATGATAATGATGGAGCTACCCTAAACGATGTGATACAAGCGAACTGTACTTGTGCCGGTACGCCCACCGGATTGAATGATTGTGGCTTCTTTATTTGGGAAGCTGTACAAGTGGTCAACAACTCTCAATTGGATGTTTGGTCAGCAATTGCCGGAGGATGGTCTATGAATGGATTCGTAGGCGGTGGCAATGCAGAACAAGTAGACCAATGGCTCGTCTATGGTCCTTTGGATTTGTCATCTACGAATACGCTCGATTTGAGTTTTGATGCAGCAGAGAGTTTTGGCGATACTGACCTTAATATACTATGGACAGCCGCCTATCCCGGATGCCCTACTGATGCCACTTGGACCAATGCAGCTACGATTGCTGACCCGGGAGCGATAAGCGTTGATTTGAGTGCGGCTACAGGTACGGCAGTTTTTATTGCCATTGAATATTCTGATGATGGTGCAAACGGTTATAGTGGTTGGGATTTGACCAACTTTTTATTATTGGCAGATGTCTGCCCCACTCTCGGTGCGCCAATGATTTCTATGTGTGCGATGTCATGCTCTGTTTCAGCTGTGAGTGTAGCAGGTTCATGCGTGGGTGCTGATTACACATATAGTGTATCTTTCAACGCATCTAATGGCAGTGGAAGTTATGATGTGATTGATGTGGCTTCGGGGGCTGTATTGGCAAGTGGAGCAAACTCACCAATTAGCGTAACTATTGCAGGAAATACCTCAACAACTCCCTTCGATATTAATGTCGTAGATAGTGCGGACAATACATGTATGGGTGTGGCAGCTACGGTTACTCCGGCTGATTGTTCTGCTCCAAGCACTTGTCCTGCTTCTGCAAAAATCAATGAATTTCATTACGATAATGGAGGTACGGATGTGAATGAGTTCGTAGAAATTGCCCTCCCCGCAGGCAGCGACCCAACGATGGTAGTAGTTAGCCTATACAATGGAAATGGTGGAGTAGAATATGCTTCAATTACCCTTTCTAGCAACGAATTTGTCAGTTCTGACGGTACAAATGATTATTATGTATGGAATATTGCCATGCAAAACGGTAATGATGGTATCGCTGTGAGTTGTGGAGGCGGAGTTTTCCAATTTATCACTTACGAAGGTGCATTTATGGCAACCGATGGACCAGCAGCCGGTGCAATGGGTGTAGATGTAGGCGTGGTAGAAGACGCTGCTACTACAGGGACACAATCTATCATGTGCGATGGTGCGGGAACATACCTCACTGCTTGTGTTGCCGACCCGGGTGCTGCCAATGATACTTCTACTTGTGGTGCCGCAGCAGGATGTACTGACATGAATGCTTGTAATTTCAATCCTGATGCAACTTCTGACGATGGCTCATGCTTCAACGTTGGCGATACTTGTGACGATGGGGATGCCAATACCGAAAATGATGTTTACACAGATTGCATGACCTGTGCGGGTACACCTGTCGGATGTCCCGGAGGTGTCACACCCGGCGACCCATGTGACGATATGGACCCCAATACCGAAAATGACGTAATTCAGGCAGACTGCTCCTGTGCAGGAGTTGTACCTGTGACTTGCCCTACTACGGCAAAAATCAATGAATTTCACTACGATAATGCAGCTACGGATGTGAATGAGTTCGTAGAAATTGCCCTCCCTGCGGGTAGCGCCCCATCCGGTGTAGTGATTACTTTATATAATGGAAATGGTGGAGCGCAATACGGCACTTTCACGCTATCGGCTGCCGATTTTGTGAGTACTGATGGTACGAATGATTATTACGTATGGAATGTAGCCATGCAAAATGGCAACGATGGTATCGCCGTCAGTTGTGGTGCTACGGTATTCCAATTCATCACTTACGAAGGCGCATTTATGGCAAGCGATGGACCAGCCGCCGGTACGATGGGTACAGATGTAGGCGTAGAGGAAGCTACGGACGCTGCCGAAACATCATCTATCATGTGTGATGGTGCGGGAGTTTACGCGACCAATTGTGTACAAGACCCCGGTATGGCAAATGACCTGACGACATGCGTAGCTGACCCGACACCGGGATGTACTGACGCAGCAGCTTGCAACTTCGACCCGGCTGCTACCGAAGATGACGGTTCATGCTTCAATATAGGCGATGCTTGTGACGATGGAGACGCGACAACCACTAATGATGTATATACAGATTGTATGACCTGTGCAGGTACATTGCCCACAATCGGTTGTACAGATATGGATGCTTGCAACTTCAATCCCGCAGCTACCCAAGATGATGATTCGTGTATCTTTGCCATAGGCTGTGATGAATGTGACGGCAGTGGTGGTGTAACGGACAATCCCGAAATCGGTGAGGCTTGCGACGATGGCGACAGTGCCACAGTCAACGATACTGTCCAAGGAGACTGCTCTTGTGCAGGCGTTGCGCCTACTTGTCCGGCTACGGCAAAAATCAACGAATTTCACTACGACAATCTAGGCGGCGATGTCAATGAATTTGTAGAAATCGCACTCCCTGCGGGTAGCGACCCGATTGGTGTAGTGATTACTTTATACAATGGAAATGGTGGAGCGCAATACGATACTTTCACGCTATCGGCTGCCGATTTTGTGAGTACTGATGGTACGAATGATTATTATGTATGGAATGTAGCCATGCAAAATGGCAACGATGGTATCGCCGTCAGTTGTGGTGCTATGTTATTCCAATTTATTACTTACGAAGGCGCATTTATGGCAAGCGATGGACCCGCAGCCGGTACGATGGGTACAGACGTAGGCGTAGAAGAAGCTTCTGACGCTGCCGAAACGTCATCTATCATGTGTGATGGTGCGGGAGTTTACGCTACCAATTGTACACAAGACCCCGGTATGGCAAATGACCTCAGCAGTTGTGGCATAGCAGGTTGTACACTAAGTTCCGGTGCATGCAGTGACTGCCCTGCCGGCAATGATAATATCTCTATTGATTTGGCAGCAGGCGAGGCATTCAATGACGGTGCAGAGCTATGTGCTGCATTCGACTGTTTCAACCCGATTATGCCTCCACCGGACTATGACAATAGCACCAATACCGGTACATGGACCCTACCTGCCGGAGTAGTCAACGCCTTTGCTGTGGGAGGTATCAATAATCTTAACTTACCAAACGTTGTCAATGGCGGCTGTCTCACTGCCGATGTTAATGTAATTAGTGGAACAACGCCTTTTCTCATTGAATTTAGAATAGAAAACGGTACAGGCGCACCGGGCAACGGAGGTCAGGCACTCGTTTTTGATGCAATGGCAGATGGCACAGGTACTTGTTCAATGGGAGGCGATTTCAGTTCAGGTACTCCTGTCAATGGTTTTACATTTACTCCCGGTACAGTATACTCAGTGGTAATCGCACTTGCTGATTTTAGTGGCAATCCGGTAGATGCTGATATTGTAATTGAAGTATCAAATATCGCTTTGAGTGTATGTGCGCCGGATGTACCGGGCTGTATAGACCCGACTGCCTGCAATTTTGACCCTGCGGCAACTACGGATGATAGCTCATGTATATTTGCAACAGGCTGCGATGTATGCGATGGCAACGGAGGTATAACTGACAATCCTGAACCCGGCGAGGCTTGTGACGACGGCGACGACGGCACTATCAACGACACCATACAAGCCGATTGTACTTGTGCAGGTGAAATACCTGATTCGGGCTGTACAGACCCCAACGCTAGCAATTTTGACCCACTGGCTACCGTCGAAGATGGTTCTTGCTTATACTTATGCGATGAAGACCCTGCCAACCTATTGGATGTTTCTAATAGTGGCGGTTTTGATGGTGGTTCAGGGCTTTCCTTTGGCTCACCGAGTGGTATGGGCTTATTGGCAGGTGCAAATGATGACTTCGCAGGTTTTATCTGGAATGTAAATACCACAGGTCTGACCAACGACGATTTCTGCATCTCTATTGATTATACCGTAACAGGCGACCCGGCTGCTTTCCCGATTACACTCGAATTCAGAATCGAAAACAGTGGTTGTGGCTTCTTCCCATGCCCATGGATTGATTTCAATGTTCAAATTACCGGACCGGGAACATTTACATTAGGAGGCATCGTATCTTCGGGTAATGCAGGGGCAAACGGACCATTCGACCCCGCAGGTGCCAACCCTGCTATCGTAGCGGCTATTGCCAACTTTAGCGGTACACCAATTGGAGCAGATCTTAACGTAGAATTTAGCAATTTATGTGTATCTACTGATTGTGGAATCGTTCCACCGGAAGAATGTGTACCAAATATCATTCAGTTTCCTGCAAATCCAACTGGTAATTAATGATTTTCTAAGTATTTAAAATTGCATGGGTTCATTGACATATTGCTTCATTGTTAGATTGTATATTATTTTTAATTTGTATTTGAATTATTTTTAATTTGATTAATAATTTAATTTTAAAATAATTATAAATTTAATATTTTTTATTAAAAACAAATTAGTTATAAATAAATACAATAATAATAACAATGAGCTAATACAACATTGAAAACATGTATTCCATCAAACAATTTTTTAAAGTCTTAGAAAAAAATAATATGAAAAATAAATTTAAAATAAAATATACGGCTTTGCTCACGATACTGATAGCTTGCTTCAGTTTTCAGGCAAATGCCCAATCTTGTCCCGACGGTAGCTACGAATTTGCTGATATGGTGGCTATTTTTGCGGCAAATGGTTGCAACGGCTGTCATGGCGCACAAGGCGGACTCAATCTGTCCGATTATAATAATGTAATCATAGGCGGAAATAATGGCGTAGGCGGCTGCGGACCTTATGCTACTGCGCTTGATTTCCTTATTGGTAAAATAGACGGTTCGCTCACTACCGGCGACAATTGCGGTCAGGCAATGCCACTTGGCACACCTATCGGCACATCGGTAGTACCTGCTGCCGATATTGCAGCCATCCAATCTTGGATAGATGCGGGTGCGCCACAATTTTGCCCACCGGCTATGTGTACGGATATTGTTGTTTCTGCACAGCCCGTTTGTAATGGAACGGCAGGAACATTTGATATTCAAATCAACAGCATCACAGGTGGCGATGGACTTGGCGACCCAAGCGGAACTTACACCGTAACGGACGGCACAAATACCATTACTTTCCCGACTCAAACCACGATTACAGGGTTGGCATATACCAATCAGAATGACAAAATCACACTCACTGTGACCGATGCTGACGATACGGCTTGTTCGGTGATGTATGATGTTTTGCAATTGGAATGTCTTGACCAAACTGTTTGTAGTTGCACTATTTCAAGTCCTTTTGGCATCAATGTACAAGCGAGTGCCAATGGCAACGGGTATAGCATGGTCTATGTCCTCACAGATGCGGCGGGTACAGTTATCGCAGTAAATCAAACAGGTTCATTCGGTTCACTTCCAAATGACGGTGCTACTTATAATGTGTATGCCTACAATGTATTGGATGGAGATTTGGCAGGGCTTGAAGCTGATTTGAATGGCTTGGTTGGCAGTTCTGTCAGTCCTTCTTTGACGGCTTCACAGGCTGCACCTTTTGATGCTTATTGCTATACAGAGGTAGTTGCTTCTTTTACGGAGAATTGTGATTTTGTAGATATTGAGATTGGCGACCAAGCTATCTGTATAGAAGATGCCACAGGTTTTGACCTTACTTCGCTCGAACCCGCCGGAACAGCAGGTGGTGCATGGATGAACTCAGCAAATGGCAGCACAGCTACTACCGTTGATATAGCAGATGGCGATACATATGTTTATACATTTACCGATGAGAATGGCTGTCTTATCATGGATACGCTCTCATTTACGGTTACGGAAGGTACTTTCCTTGTAGTAGATGGTTCTGTTTGTCCTTCGGACACACCTGTGCTTATTGACCTGACAGGCAACGAACCGCCGGGAACTACCGGAACATGGGACGTACCCGACCCAAGCGCAGTAGATGTGAGTATGGGTGGATTTTTCACTTACACTTATGATGGGGATAATGGTTGTGAAAGCGAAGTCGGTGTCGGTTTTGCGCTGCTTCCCGCTGTTTCATTTACATTAGATGATGTAGCGGTTTGTGCAGGTGAATCGGTTCTTTTGGAACCTGCCGGTATAGACCTCGCAGGTGGTTTCACTTATCTTTGGAATACGGGCGAAACCACTCCGACTATTATAGCCACTATTCCGGGAGATTATACCTTAACGGTGATGAATGGCAGTGGTTGTGAGGCTAGTGCTACGGCTACTTTGACTAATTTGGATGAGTGCGATGCAACATGCGCGACGACCCAAAGCTGCGACGATGGCAATCCATGTACCATTAATGATGTAGAAACTATCGGTGCCGCCGGAGGTATCTGTGTACCATGTGCCGGAACGGTAGACGCAAGTAGCTGTGACGCTGCTTGTACAACAACACAAACTTGTAACGATGGCGACCCGCTAACGATTAATGACATAGAAGTAGTAGCAGCCGATGGTAGTATATGTACGGCATGTGCAGGTGTTCCTGCCGATGCTTGTTCTGATACAAGTGTTCAGCCTTGTGATGATGGCAATCCTTGTACTATCAATGATATGGAGGAAATCTCCAATTTGGATGCGAGCATCTGTGTACCATGTGCCGGAACAGTA
>CALCMV010000257.1 GCA_937967535.1 uncultured Saprospiraceae bacterium | reverse complement strand
TTTTAGGTTGTTTTCTATTTCAAATAATAAATCTTCTACCCTATCTAAATCCGCTTCTGTTCCTTTTAATTTATTGAATGTCTCTCGTTTACGAATTTTATATTTAGAAATACCTGCGGCTTGTTCAAACAAACGTCGGCGTGAATTTTCTCTATCATTCAACAAATCATCGACCATTCCGAGCGCGATAATCGCATAAGAATTTGACCCGATGCCCGTATCCATAAACAGGCTTTTGATGTCTTTGAGTCGGCAGGGAACGTTGTTGAGGCGGTACTCGCTCTCGCCACTACGGTACAACATCCGCGTAATCGTAACGGTGTGATACTCCGTTGGTAGTATATTTTTGGTGTTTTCAAATGTCAGCGACACCTCCGCCAAGCCGCCTTGTTTGCGGGCTTTCGTACCGTTAAAAATGATGCTCGACATTTTATCCGAGCGCAATTCCTTACTTTTCTGCTCGCCCAATACCCAACGAATGGCATCCACAATATTAGACTTTCCGCAGCCATTCGGACCAACAACACCGGTAATATTCTGGTTGAAATTGATGGTCGTTTTGTCTGCAAAACTCTTGAAGCCCTTGATTTCTAATGTTTTTAACTCCATTATTGTGAACGTAGCGCGGTACTTCCAGTCCGCGTCCGTAGAACGATGCTCTTGTGCCGACGAATGACGGCATCCAGCCCGTTCTTGCGTATAATTAGCCAAACTAAGGTGGCGCGGACTGGAAGTACCGCGCTACATAGCCGACAAAAGTACGGAGAATTTTGGGTATTTAATTATGGAAAAGAGAAAGTTATGCACAAAGTATGCACAGGGTTTTCCACATAACGCAAAAAAAGAACTTACCACTAATTTTTTCTGAACATTTCATGCAAAACCTTCAAAATTTATGACTTCACATAGGACAATCTGTTCGCCAATTTTGAATTTTGAATGAAAAATTTTGAATGATAAAAAATGTATAATTTATTAATTATTAATTTTCAATAAAAAACAAAGTACAATTTAAATTTATTTGTCATTCAAAATTCAAAATTTGGCGAAGACATTGATAGGAGATAACCAATTTAATTTAAAAAAATACAAAGAAAGGAATGAGGCAAAAATAAGTTTACATTCTACAAATTGCAATCAACTGATTATCAGTTGGTTTTTTAATTTTAAGGCTACCAGTCAATAGTCGGACAGTCAATAGTCCATAGTTAGGCTATCCGTCTAAACTTGCTTGCAAGATATTACTCGTCTGACGAAGGTTTTTGTGAAATGTAGTGATTTGTCTCATAAAATATTTGCACTGAATAAAGGAATTCGTCTGACGAGTATTCGCTTTAAGCAAACTTAGACGGGTAGCCTATTTTAATTTGCGTTTTAATTTTAATTTGTTCCAAAGCTATTTTTTTAAATTAATTTAAAAATTTATGTGTACTATTGCAATGCACAAAGTATTTGTTACGAACATGTAAGGGCTATCAGTCCATAGTTGCCAGTCAATAGACCATAGTTCTCTATAGTCGCTTGAAGTGCAATTTTTTGAGTGTGTAAAACATTAGGGTCAATTATATGTGTTCTACGCCAATGAGATGCGTTAGCATCGACCCCGTTTGTCGTGGTTTAACGGGGTCGCTCCTACGGAGCTTGGGAGATTTTGGGAACTATTTTACTACAAACGGTGGCGGTACTAACGTACCTTAAAAACTGATATTAAAATTCCCCTAATACTTTACACACTCCAATTTTTTATAACTCACTGACTATCATAGTTTGGCAAAGTTAGGCGCATAGCTCATTTAAGAGTTAAGGTAAAAATCACCATTTCTTTACGCTTCAAACATTTACTTAAATCAAAATTTGTAGCTATTACTTCACGTTTCGCTAAAAAAAACATTTTAAATAATTAAAATTTATAAAATTTTGTTTATCATTGTTTTATTTAATAATAAAAAAAATAATTTAATTTGGAGCGAACTGTACTGACGACTTTAGCCAACCTGTGCGATTAAAATTGCCGAGCGTAAAATTCTACTCCAAAGTCCAAAAAACTAAAAAGGTAAATGTCATTCCGAACTCGTTTCGGAATCTCCTGCAATTTAGCAAGGTTTGAATAGGTACGTATCTACAAAAATTGTGCTTTGATGGCAAAAGATTCCGAAACGAGTTCGGAATGACATTCATTTTTTGAATTTTTGGGCTTTGTTATTGTCAATCAAATTTTAATCGCACAGGTTGACTTTAGCCGTCAAGTGGCTTGCTTCCTCCGCGACGGCTAAAGTCGTCGGTACGGGGCATTTCGCTCTAATTGTTATTTTTTAATTTTGATTTCAGCGAAACGAGAATATTATGAAAAGAAATACATTTTTACAAAAAACAACTTGTTGTCAATTACTGCTCGCAACGATATTATATTTGACTACCTACACTTCAGGCATAGCCCAATGCCTTCCAAATGATGTATGTAGCAATGCAATACCTCTAAACGTAGGTAGTACCTGCACACAGACTATGGCTACATTCACTGATGCGACCAATACAATTGACAATACTTGTGATGAAAATGATGTGTGGTTTAGCGTAGTTGTGCCTACTACCGGAGAGATTTTGGTGGAAACTTACGAAGGCAGCACTGATGATGTTGAGCTTGATGTTTTTAGTGGCTCATGCGGAAGTCTCACTAGTATAAACCCTGATGGTTGTCAAGATGAAGATAATGGACCCGAAGGCAATAATATGGAGGCGACCACCATCACAGGACTTAGCCCCGGCGATATTCTCTATATCATGGTTGATGATAGAGGCGATGGTGGCGATTTTAGTATTTGCGTTACGGATAATACTCCTGCATCGAATGATATCTGTGCCAATGCAATACCTCTAACTGCAGGTAGTACCTGTACACAGACTATGGCTACATTCACTGGTGCGACCAATACAATTGACAATACTTGTGATGAAAATGATGTGTGGTTTAGCGTGGTTGTGCCTGCTACCGGAGAGATTTTGGTGGAAACTTACGAAGGCAGCACTGATGATGTTGAGCTTGATGTTTTTAGTGGCTCATGCGGAAGTCTCACTAGTATAAACCCTAACGGTTGTCAAGATGAAGATAACGGACCGGGAGGGAATAATATGGAGGCGACCACCATCACAGGACTCACCCCCGGCGATGTCATCTTTATCATGGTTGATGATAGAGGCGATGGTGGCGATTTTAGTATTTGCGTTACGGATAATACGCCTACATCGAATGATATATGCACTAATGCAATACCTCTAACTGTAGATAGTACCTGTACACAGACTATGGCTACATTCACTGGTGCGACCAATACAACTGACAACACTTGTAATGATAATGATGTGTGGTTTAGTGTGGTTGTACCTGCTTCCGGAGAGATTTTGGTGGAAACTTACGAAGGTGTCAATGATGATGCAAGTATTGATGTTTTTAGTGGCTCATGCGGAAGTCTGACAAGTATAAATGGTGGTTGTCAAGATGACAATAACTCAACGAGAGACGATGATATGGAGGAGACCACCATCACAGGACTCACCCCCGGCGATGTCATCTTTATCATGGTTGATGATAAAGACGAGCGTGGCAATTTTAGTATTTGTGTTACGGATAATACGCCTCCATCGAATGATATGTGTAGTAATGCAATGCCTCTAACTGTAGGTAGTACCTGTACACAGACTATGGCTACATTCACAGGCGCAACCGAGACAACTGACAATACTTGCGATGATGATGATGTGTGGTTTAGTGTGGTTGTACCTGCTTCCGGAGAATTTGTGGTGGAAACTTACGCGGGCAGCATTGATGATGTTGAACTTGATGTTTTTAGTGGCTCATGCGGAAGTCTCACTAGTATAAATCCTAATGGTTGTCAAGATGAAGATAACGGACCGGAAGGCAATGATATGGAGGCGACCACCATCACAGGACTTACGCCCGGCGATGTCATCTTTATCATGGTTGATGATATAGGCGACCGTGGTAATTTTAGTATTTGCGTCTATGATCCGGTTTTAACTCCAGGTCCGCTCGAATTAGATATTTCGGACGCCTGCAATTGTGAAATGGGAATAGATTTAGATGATGACTTAGTTAATGACCTTTCACAGGAAACTATAACGATAAGCTCCGGTGCTTCTCCCTATTATACACCAATGCTTACGACTAATTTTTTTGATGCAACAGGTGCAGCTTTATCAGGTCCGGCATTAAATGCGCTGATTGATGCTGCCGATACTGGTACAGGTGCTGCATTTGATATCATCGTATATGTTCCGGCTGATGGCCTTTCTACGTATTCCTTAGACCTGATAGATGGTGCATGTCAAACTGCAAGTATTAACGGTGGTCTGTGCAGTGTTCCCGTTACCACGGCAGTCTGTCAAGATATAACAGTATCCGTAGATGACACAGGCAATGCCAGCATCACCGCCGCACAGATTGACAACGGTTCTACGGACAACTGTGGCGGCATTGCATCCATGAGCCTTGATATTACTGACTTTACTTGTGATAATATAGGCGATAATACCGTCACCCTCACTATCACTAATAGCATAGGGAATAGCGACATGTGTACTGCCACTGTCACAGTATCAAATGTGGGCTGCGTCGATGCTTCCTTCGATTGCCCGCCCACGCAAGTCTCCTGCACAGGCGAGTCTTTCGGCTGCAATCCGGCAGAATCCGGTGGTACATACGGCGGTACGGCAGCTCCTTTTGTCATGAATGATATTTTGAACCCCACGGGAATGCCACCGGGCAACTATACCCTCACCTATACCGTCAATGGCGTAACGAGTGAGCTATGTGAATTTATGGTCGTTGCACCACCGAAGACTGCCGATGCAGGGTCTTTGGGAAATTAACGGCTACCCGTCGATAGACCATAGTTCTCTAATCGCCCGAAGTGCAATGTTTTATAATTCACTGATTATCAGAGTTTCGCAACGTTAGGCGCGTAGCCCAAAAATTTATAGCCCAAATTTTTTACGTATAGCTTTGCGAAGGTTGTTTTTCCTACGCCATTTGCACCTGATATTATTATGGCTTTCTTTTTTATTCATAAAAAAGCATACTTAACCAACATTTAGTTATTGGTTAATTAGTTATTAGTCAGTAAGTGCAAGTACAAATTCAAGTGTCAAGTTCAAGTTCAATAAAACATTCGCTTTCAGCGAATTATGAAACGTGAAAGTGTCGCTTAGTTCAGTCCAACCACTTAATTGATTGATTAGTTGATTCGTTAAGTGGAAGTACAAGTTTAAGAGTAAGTTTAAGTTTAAATAAACAATTCATTTTCAATGAATTATCATAATTAAAAGTGTCGCTTAGTTCAGTCCAACCACTTAGTTAGTTAGTTTTAGATTTTGAACAGAGGAAATGGGGGAATTGGGAGATTCGGCAAAACCTTATTTTTTAATTGTTTATAAAAAATAATAATTTACATATTTTGTTTTAATAATAAAACAAAGTAATTGATAATCAATAGTTTATGAAACTAAACCGAATTTCCCAATTCCCCAGTTCTCATTCTGTCCAAAGTCTAAAACTAACTAATCAACTAATTAACTAATAACGCCAACTTATTCGGTGTTTTCCTTGATAATCGCTTCCACTTCCACTGCCGTCATATTATAAGAAGCCGCAATAACAGCTATGGCTACTCCGTTTTCATAAAACTTCAAAATAGCTTCTACTCTGTCTTCTTGTACTGCCTCATATTCTCGCAAAGCTATCATGCGTTTTCTCATATATTGGATTTTGGATTCGGCGCGTTCTTCGGGTGTGAGGTCGTCCACTGCGGCGCGATTGACGGCTTTATTTATGGCAGGGTTGTCGGTATTAATTTTACTGAGGTCTTGTTCTTCTTTCATAGATTCTACGATGAGGTCAAGCCAGTCTTTTATGGCTTTCGGGGTATCGTCATTAGCATGTATAGCATTGAGCATCACGAGTTTATGGTCGTGCATATAACGTTTATCGCCTTTGAGGGTTCTTGGGTTGGTGTCGGTAATGAGTACATCATCTCGGAGGAGTTTACCGTTTTTATTTTTGATTTTGTAGGCAGAAGTGACGACAACAATTACATATACATCTTTGGCATACGAATAATCCTGACTGCTTTTTTGTAAATCCACCAAATTCGCATGGAAATAATGTGAAAAACGGTCGTAAGCGTAGTCATAATCTACTTTTTGGATTTCAACGACGGTTCGGTTGGTGGTATCTTCTGCATATAAATCCATCCTGAATTTGACGGCACTTACCTTGCTGGGTAGTATTTTTTCGGTTTCTACTTTGTCGATTATAATGTCAATCCCCAATACGTCTTTTACAAATGCAGTAAAAATTTCTACATCTGTAAAGACATTTTTAAAATGTACTTCATTATCTAAACTGGCGATTTTCATATTCATTATGGTCAAATTTACAAAAAATCGTAATAATTTCAAAGAAGTAAATCGCCCTAACGTAATGCGTACCGCTTGCGTCCGTAGAACGATGCTTCCAGCTCGTTCCTTCGCTTAACGCAAAACTAACGCGGCGCGGACTGGAAGTGCCGCGCTACATTTTACCGACTTCGCTTGGTGCAGATTGTTTTTTTATGATATTTACAACTTTCGGTGATGTTCGACGACAATAAGGTAATAGAATGCACGTTTCGGGTAATTGATATTGAGAAAACAAGAATATTAAAAATAAATCCAAATATTCGATTGATTTCGGCATTTATTTGATATTTTATTTGGATTTTCTGAACAAATAATAAATATAATTTATGTTATTTTT
>CALCMV010000256.1 GCA_937967535.1 uncultured Saprospiraceae bacterium | reverse complement strand
AATATTCAATTACTTAAAAATCATTGCTTTGTGACAAATCGATGCCCACTTGACAGCTAAAGCAGTCATTACGGAGGCTCATGCTAATCTTGGCTTTTTCTGATTTCATATTATAAGTCCACTAATGTGTGTCACACTCATGTGAGTTTATCGGGATAAATGACCATTTTTGTAACGCAGAGTGAGCGAAAAAGAACGAGCAGTTTGGGTGGTTTATTTGTTGCGAGTTCCCTTATTTTAATTTGAAGATAAAAGTGTCAACTGCAATTCTAAACATGCCCATTTTTTGCATATTTGTCCACATGGAATTAAAATTCAATATTGGTTATCTGGACTTATTGGATTTGGTATGACATTACAATCTCCAGCCTTGATTGGTATCGGGATGAGTGTGCATTTCTTCACCACAATATTTACAATAAACGGCATCGGCATCATGTCCTTCTTGGGCGCAAGAAGGGCAACATTGAGTAGAGATTTCGTCATCTTCTTTGGCTTTGACAATTTCGGAAGTCACAATCCCCGTAGGTACAGCAATAACGCCGTAACCAAGAATCATAACAACGGCAGCAAGAAACTGACCAAACGTTGTGGTTGGTGCTATATCTCCATAACCTACCGTAGTCAGGGTCACAATCGCCCAATACACACTACGCGGAATACTTGTAAATCCGGTATCATCTTGTCCGCCTTCTACCAGATACATGATAGAACCGATAATGACGACCAACAACAAAATAAAGACCAGAAAAACCGTAATTTTGACCCGACTGGCACGCAGGGCAGCAGTAATGACAGCACCTTCTTTGAGAAAATGCCCCAGTTTGAAAATACGGAAAACCCTCAATAGCCGCAAGGCACGTACCACGACCAAATAATGCGAGCCGACAAAGAAAAATTCGAGATAAGTCGGAATAATTGCCAACAAATCAATGATACCAAAAAAACTCGTCACATAAGCCATCGGGCGGCGCACACTCAACAAGCGTAAAATGTACTCAATCGTAAAGGCAATCGTAAACAACCACTCCAGTACAAACAATAGCGTACCGTAGCGTTCCTGAATCGAATCTACCGTTTCCAACATTACCGCAGCCACACTCGCCACAATCAGTACGAGCAAGGCTACGTCAAAAGACTTTCCCGCAGGCGTATCCGCTTCAAAAATAATCTCATGTATTTTTTCGCGCCAGGGCGAAAGGGGTTTTATCTTGTAGGTCATTTTTTAATGCTTAAATGCTAAAATGATGTAATGCTACAATGTTAAAATGAGTAAAATTAAAATGTTCAAAATAATGAATGATTTGAATGTAAAATATTTATTCATTTTATCATTTACTCATCTACTCATTCTTCATTATTACATTATCACACTTAAACATTGTAACATTGGCACTGCAAATGTATAGGATTTGTCTATGAAATGCATAATAAATTTGCCGAATCCACGAATATTTCCTACCTTTGTCGTCCTTTTTAAGAAAGTAAGGTTTTTTAGTGTATAGTTGATAGTTCATAGTTCATAGTGTACTGAAGTACAGTTTTAGGCTAAAAATATCGGCTCTAAATTATTAATAATGAAGCGTACATTTCAACCATCGAGAAGAAAACGTGCCAATAAGCATGGTTTTCGTGAGCGCATGAGCAGCAAAGGCGGACGCAAAGTTCTCGCCAGCCGCCGCCGTAAAGGGCGCAAGAAATTGAGCGTCTCTGATGAGCGCAGATTAAAGTATTAATGGAAATTCCAAATCACAAATTCCAAATTCCAAAAAAATATCGCGTAAATTGCGCTTAAATTGGAATTTGGTACTTGGGTTTTGGAATTTTCAATATGAATCACTCCTTCAAAAAAGGCGAGCGTCTAAAACGGCGCAAACTTATCGGGCGCATGTTCAATCGTGAAGGCTCGTCTTTTGCTGCATATCCGCTACGGATTATTTGGTTAGAAGCTGAATTGGATAGTGATTTTCCTGCCCAATTTGCTTTGAGCGTTCCCAAACGCGCTTTTCCAAAAGCTGCCCACCGCAATGTCCTCCGTCGTCGCATCCGCGAAGCCTACCGACTCAATAAGCATCAACTATACGAAGTCCTCCAAGACCACAATAAGCAATATGCCATCATGCTGCTCTATACTGCAAAAGAGCCGCTACCTTATGATGATATTGAGAAAGCTGTGCGTAAGATTATTCGGAAATTGACGAGGAAATTATGATTTCATGTGGTTTTAGCCCTAAATGAAGAACATTTGCCCATACAATAAAAAAAGTCAGCCTAAAAAGACTGACTTTCTTATGTTACCCCACCTGGATTCGAACCAAGACTGACGGTACCAAAAACCGGAGTGCTACCATTACACCATGGGGCAATACATGGATTTGTATTTATTGGAACGCAAAGATACGCGAAAAAGTTCTTTCAGTAAAGCATTGATAAGAAATTTTTTGTAAAAAAAACAGAGGTCAGACCATTTCATGGTCAAAAGTCGGATTTAGAGCCGTAAATATCTGACTTCTGACCATGAAATGTTCTCACTCCTTCCCAACAGAAATCAAATTCGCAAACATCCGATAAGCCCCCGGCACCCCCGCCGGAAGCTCCCGAAACCATGAGTAGCCCGTATAAATAAAATGCCCTTCGCCATACTCTGCGACGAGCAAACCACCATTGCGAGGTGGTTCATTCGGGTCATTGGAGGAGAGGATGGCGGCGTAGCGGTCGTCCCATTCGTTGGGGAAATATAAGCCGCGTTCTTGCACCCAATTCTCGAAATCGGCTGCGGTGATTTTGTTGGGTGTATTGAGTACGGGATGGTCGGGCAGTAGGAAGCGAACTTCTGCACCTTCGACGGTCACGCGGTCACGCGAGAGGTTCATTTGGTAAGGTCCGAGTTGTTCTGTCACCAAGCGAAAACTCGTATTGTACTGCACTATCATCGTGCCGCCTTTTTCGACGTATTCCATTAGTGTTTTTTGGTGAAATTTCAGACGCGGACGTGTGTTGTAGGCACGTACACCCATGATGAGGGCATCAAATTTTTGGAGATTGTCGAGCGTCATATCGCTATCTTCGAGCAAGGTGACGCGGTAGCCGATTTGCTCCAAATTCGCCGGAATATCATCGCCTGCACCCATGTAATAGCCGATATTATCGCCGCGTTTTTCCAAGTCGATTTTGACGACTTTTGCCTTGGCATCCAAAAACAATAATTGGACGGGAATGTGTGGATAATTGATTTCTATGCGTTGTTGGGCAGGCGTGTTGTCGAAGGTTTCCCAAGCCAATTTGAGTTC
>CALCMV010000255.1 GCA_937967535.1 uncultured Saprospiraceae bacterium | reverse complement strand
TAAGCAACCATACTACTATACATCGCCACGAAGGCACAAAGACACAAAGAATTTTAAAAATTATATTTACTTAATTATCAGCGATTTACCCTTTGTGTCTTTGTGACTTTGTGGCAAGGTTCTCATCATGTATAGTAGTATACTAAGCGACACTTTTAGTTATGATAATTCATTGAAAATGAATTATTTATTTAAACTTAAACTTTCCCGACAACTGTACGGGATAAACTTGTACTTCCACTTATTTTACATTTTACATTCACAACACATTTTCCATTTCAAAAAAAGTGTCGATTATTTTTTTCGTCTTCCTTTAATCCGTTCATTCACGACACCACGAATCCAATTCGGAACGGCAATTGTCCCTGCTAATAGGTAAAAATAATAGGTCAGCAAACGCCAGATAAAAGCAATCAAAACCGCCATACCTGCGGCGTATTTTCCATTGTCATCTACGATAAAATCCCGCAAAAAAGGACCAAAAGCCGCCTCTGCGATACCCGTACCACCGGGAGTCGGACTGAGTGCAAGTACAACGTACATGGCTTCGAGCCTACCATAAAGCAAAGTCTGTTGCGCCCAACTCAAGCCCTCCCGCACAGCAGGTATGAAGGCAATCATCAATATCATCACTAAGGCAAAACGAATACTCCAGGCAGCAGCCGTAGTACCAAAAGCGGTGGCGTGATAAGAAAAAGGTTTGGTACGAATTTCTTTGGAAGTTGTGACCATATCGCTTGCCATTTTGATAGCACCGCGCCGAAATCGTTTAGTGAATCTCCAAGAAGTCAACCAACCAAGTAAGTTGCGAATACGGTCAGGACGAAGAATAATACCATAAAAAAACACTGCCCCATAAGTCAGCATCAAGACATAGGAAATAAAAAACGAATTGGTAATAACACTCGAACCTACAGAATCGCCCGGAAAAATCATCGGCGTACCCAACAAAAGAAATAGTATCGGCAAGCCCAATACAAAAAACGTGGTATCCAGTATAATGGTGTAGAAAATAATCGCAGCAATTTTTCCGGCAGCTAATTTTTCTTGTGATAATACAAACAGTGCAACACCCGACCCGCCGACACTCGTGGGGGTGATGGCAGAACTAAATTCCCAGATAAAAATCAACTCAATGCACTTGCGCCAAGTAAATTCGCCCTCTGTGAGTACCCGCAGACGCAAGGCATATGCCATGTGCCGCAAGCCCAACAAAAAAACGGTCAAGCCCAACAAGGAAATCGTCAATAAATTCCAATCCAACTGCGGCAAGTTCTCTTTTTGAAATGACCGCCACATCATATAAGCCACTACGCCCAAGCCCAATAAAATAGGCAAGATAATCCGGCTAAATCGCACCGAATTGAGCATATCCTGCTCCTCTGCTGTCAGGTTTTCTATATTCTTGACTTCTGATTCGTTCATTTATGTCTCGTTTGGCAAGCGACCACTTTTCATTTCACCAAGATAATAAAAGTCGGGAAAGTTTGATAGATATGATTGTAAAATTGTGTTGTGGTATCGTAGTGTCGTGGTGTTGTAGGTTTCGCCTAGCAAAAAACTCGCTACTCACTACTCGTCACTCACTTCTCCCGTAATCCAAAAATTATTCACGCCCTCACCGGCAATGATACCAATTTCTCTCAATTGTAATAATTCTAATAATGCTAAAAAAATGAAAATAGCGTGCATGCGATTGTCGCATCTTTTTTCATTGAAAATATAATGAAAATCTGACCTTTCGCGTTTTCTGACATCCACCAAAATTCGTTCTCGCTCTTGCTGAATCGTGTAATTATATTTGACGACCTTGTGTATCACTTCCCGATTTTCATACTCAAATCGTGCGAGTACCCGTTCAAATGTTTTCAGCAATTTGAACATTGTCAGCGACTCCAATTCTGCATCTACCAATGCCTTCGTAGCAATGCCGCGCAACTCCTTACTGATATTGCCGCGCCCCTCTTTACCTGCACGTATTTCCTCCAACTTCCGCATATCGTCGAGTACGCTTTTGTAGCGTTTGTACTCCAAGAGGCGGCGCACGAGTTCTTCGCGGGGGTCTATTTCATTGCCTTCTTCGTCGAGTTCTTTTCGAGGTATCAGCAGCTTCGCCTTAATTCGCATCAAGGTAGCCGCCACCAAGATAAACTCACTCGCCAAGTCAATATTCAAAGCCTCCATCTGACGAATGTACTCCAAAAAATCATCCGTCAATTTCGCAATCGGAATATTGTAAATGTCCAACTCATCGCGCTCAATAAAGAACAGCAGCAGGTCGAATGGTCCCTCAAATTGAGGGAGACTTATGTTGTAAGTGGTCGTACTCATTTCTAATAATCACGAATTTACGGATTCATTGTCTTTAGTTGGCATTAGCAGGTATTTTTTTGTAAATTTGTAGAAATTTAAAACAATTTGGATGATAAACAACCACAATGAGGGGCTAAATATTGGTATCTTCTCCTTCTTTGCAGGGGCGGGCTTTCTTGATTTGGGATTTGAGCAAACGGCAGGATATGAGACTTTATTTGTGAATGAATATCACAAACCGTTTTTGGATATTTACAAATCTACCCGTCAGGATTTGGATATTTCTACACCCGAATTTGGTTATTGCTTAAATAGTATCACCGATTTTCTCGAACCTTATCACGAACAGTTTTTGCAAGATTCCATTAAAGTAGCGCGACATAAAAAAGACCTGATTGGTTTCATTGGTGGTCCACCTTGTCCTGATTTTTCTGTTGGTGGAAAAAATAAAGGCGCGAAAGGCGAAAATGGCAAACTCTCTGCTACTTACGTCCAACTAATTAGCCAAAACCAACCTGATTTTTTTCTTTTTGAAAATGTAAAAGGATTATACAGAACAAAAAAACATCGCGCATTTTTTGAATCTATAAAAAAACAACTCATCGAAAGCGGTTATTATTTGACTGAAAAATTAATCAATGCAATTGAATACGGCGCACCACAAGATAGAGAGCGTATTATTTTGATAGGATTCAAGCGAAATGTACTGGTTGACTTTGGTTTTCATGTAAATGGTTCACCCAAATTAAAGGAATTTAATTGGAATGAAAAAACGATATATTCACAAGAGAAATTAATGCAATTAAATTGGCCCAAACAAGAAAAATTCTTTGAAAATAATCAAAAGAAATGCCCTGAAAATATCATCGAAGAACTCACCGTAAATTATTGGTTTAAAAAAAATAATGTAGAAAATCATCCTAATGCAAATCATCATTTTCAACCAAGAGCAGGCTTGCCCAAATTTCAAACGATAGACGAGGGAGATGATTTAAAAAAGTCCTACAAACGACTGCATCGGTGGCGATATTCGCCTACGGCTGCTTACGGGAATAATGAGGTGCATTTGCATCCGTACAAAGTTCGTCGAATATCGGCAGCAGAGGCTTTAGCTATACAATCGCTCCCCAAGGAGTTTGTCATTCCTGAATATACTTCTTTATCTAATATGTTTAAAACTATCGGTAATGGTGTACCTTATTTGGCTGCTAAAGGACTTGCCGAAACCATTTTAAGTTTTATCGAACAAACCAATGTAAACCTGTCTGCCCATGAGGAAATTATCTGCAAGTAATATCGCGGCTTTTATCAATCAATTGGATAAAGATGTCGTTTATCATTACATCAATCCAAAAACTAAAGCTGTCGTCAGAATTGACGGTGTAAATCTGCCCGAAGGTCCGATTCGGATAAAACGTTGGAATCCAAGCAAAGGCGAAACAGAGCAAGCCGCAAGAGTAGAATCTATTTCAAAAGAACTTATTTGGCGAGTTGCCAATGCTTTTATTCCAAACAGACCATTGAGTATTGACAGGGTACTTGGCGCGAGTTATAATACGCGGAGTGTTTTGGAAAGTTTGTTGGCGCACACACCGGAATTTTATTATTGTTATCCCGGTAGAATTGAAGATAAAGGCGGTATCACAGCTATCAGAAAAGGTCATAAACACTTGCTTTGGAAACCCGACAAACCTCACAAAACAGGAATCTTAGAAAAGATAGACACCGACATTGTCATCTCCGAAATTCCAACTATGGATGCCTTCTATGAGTCGCTTATTTTACCGGAAGGCAGTGACACCCAAGAAATTGACATTAATATTCAGCGTCGTCATGCTCAAATCCAAATCGCCCTTTATTTCATTGGCAAACAACTCAATTTCCGTACATGGATTGCTCAAAATGACAAGGGTATAATGTATGAAAATAAGAAAATCGGAGAATATGATGGTGTGATTGCCTCATTAAAAGATGAACGGTTGATGTCTGCGTATGACGAAGCAGTACAGGCAGCAATGATGATAGATTGTATTTGGTTTAAAAACGGACGATTGATGCCTGCTGTCATGGAAATCGAACATTCCACAGGCGTAACAAGTGGTTTGAGTAGAATGAAAAACTTCAAAGACAAATTCCCTCCTTATCCAACTCGCTACGTCATAGTAGCTCCCGACGAACTACGTGATAAAGTGTACAAAGAAGCCAATAAGCCCCAATTCGCAGATTTAGGCACACGATATTTTCCATATTCAGCCGTAGAAGAACTTTATGCTCTTTGCCAAAAGCGAAAAATCAGAGGCGTTACAGAAGAGTTTTTAGATTGCTACATGGAGCCTATCATTGCGGATTAAAACTTCTCTTTCACCTCCTCATACACACTTTGCACCCCTGATTCAAGGTCAATTTTCGCTTTCCAACCTTTAGATGCCAATTTACCGACATCAAGCAATTTGCGGGGCGTACCGTCCGGTTTAGTGAGGTCATTTTGTATTTCCCCTTCATAACCAACGATTTTTTTGATGAGTAATGCAAGGTCTTTAATTGCAATATCTTCGCCTGTGCCGATATTGACCGTTTCGGCTTCATTATAGTGTAGCATGAGATGGTAGCAAGCATCCGCAAGGTCATCTACATGCAAAAACTCGCGCTTGGGTGTACCCGTTCCCCACATGACGACATGCGGTGTGTTATTGGCTTTTGCTTCGTGAAATTTACGAAGCAATGCAGGCAATACATGCGAATTTTTAAGGTCATAATTATCATTCGGACCATAAAGATTGGTCGGCATTACAGAGATAAAATTGCAGCCGTATTGGTCGCGGTAGGCATCGCACATTTTGATACCTGCTATTTTGGCGATGGCATAAGGTTCGTTGGTGGGTTCGAGTGCGCCTGTGAGGAGGCAATCTTCGCGGAGAGGTTGGTCAGCCAATTTGGGATAAATACAAGATGAACCCAAAAACATCAGTTTTTTTACTTCATTCAAATACGCCGCATGAATGACATTATTTTGTATCATCAAATTATCATAAATAAATGCGCCGCGTTGGGTATTATTTGCGTGGATACCGCCGACTTTTGCTGCTGCCAAAAAGATGTATTCCGGTTTTTCTTGTTCAAAAAAAACGTTGACCGCTTGTTGGTTTCTCAAATCCAACTCGCGCGAGGTGCGTACTACAAAATTCGTATAACCCTCTGCTTCCAACTTCCGTCGAATGGCAGAACCGACCATGCCGCGATGCCCGGCAATGTATATCTTTGCATTTTTTTCCATAATCTGTTTTTCGCCATCAGGCTGACTGCCTTAGGTTTTGCAAAAATAACAAAATTATGGGGAGATAGAACCCGGATTTTACGGATAGGTGCAAGACAGCTTGTTTTTTCATAAAAAAATATTTTGACAAGTAACTGTACCGACGACTTTAGCCGTCGCAAGAGTGAAAGATAAATTTATACTTTGTGTCTTCGTGTCTTTGTGGCAGTTTTCAATTTTGAATTATTTATAAACTGATAACCCTTCCTTAGCCGAATTTCCAAATTATTCCGATTTCCAAATTCCCCAATGACCAAAATCCGATAAATAAACGTAAAAAGGAGTTATTTATGGCGCGTTCCCTAATATAAATCAATTCAAATTCAGATATTTGTTAAAAATCTAAATCATCTATTATGAAATGTTCTGTGTTGAAAGGAATTTGCCTTTTCATATTTGTATTACAAGTGAGTCCGGCAATAGCGCAGGATGCCCCCAAGCGTTTAACCGCAAAATTTATCACAGAAGATATACAACTTGATGGCGCATTGGAGGAGGCAGTGTGGCAGTCGGCAGATGTCAGTAGTGATTTTTGGCAATATTTTCCCGCCGATTCTTCTTTAGCAAACCATCAGACCGAACTCAGGATTTTGTACAGCGAAACCACGCTTTATGTCGGTATTCGCGCAGCATCGGAGGGTGATAATTATGTCGTGACCTCATTGAGAAGGGATTATAGCGGACCGAGAAATGATAATGTCAGCATCCTTTTTGATACCTTCAATGACGGTACAAATGCCTTTGGTTTTGGGATGACACCTTATGGGGTGCGGCGCGAGTTTTTGGTTTCGACAGGCGGTGCTTCGCGCAATAGTTTTAATACTGCATGGGACATCAAATGGCAAGGCAGTAGCAAGATTCACGACGATTATTATACGGTAGAAATGGCAATTCCTTTTACCTCGCTCAAATTTGAAGAAGGCGCGACCTCATGGCAGATGCAGCCTTATCGTTTCAATGTTCAGTCCAATGAATTTAGCACATGGAATCGCGTGCCGCAGAGCCAATTGCTCGCAAATCTTGCCTTTGCAGGCAAATTGATTTTTGAAAAACCACTCGGAAAATCCCGCACACCACTCGCCCTCATTCCCTATGTAAACGCCGCGACTCAAAAAGATTTTGAAGCCGATACGGATGTGGATAATAATATTTTGGTCGGTGGCGATGCAAAAGTCGCTATCGGTGACGGGCTGAATCTTGACCTGACGATAAATCCCGATTTCAGTAATGTGGAAGTGGATGCGATTTTTACGAATCTGACCCGCTTTGAATTGCGACTGCCCGAGCGACGACAGTTTTTTATTGATAATAGTGATTTGTTCGCTTCCTTTGGTAATTTTTTTAATGAAGCACGTCCGTTTTTCTCACGTCGAATTGGTTTGGCAAGAGATACATTGGACGAACTCATTCAAAATCGCATCATCGGCGGGGCGCGATTGAGTGGGAAATTGAATCAGGATTGGCGACTTGGTGTGCTTAGTATCCAAACGGCAGCAGATGCCGCCAATGAAATTGCCTCGAACAATAATACGATGCTTGCCTTGCAGCGAAAAGTAGCACAACGTTCTAATATCGGTGCTTTTTTCGTGAATCGGGAGGCTTTTGGCGAGCATGAATTTTTGGAAGATTCGGAAAAATACAATCGCGTGATTGGCGCAGATTATAATTTGGCTTCTGCGAATAATGTGTGGTCGGGCAGATTTTACTTGCACAAATCCCTCCAACCGGAGGATACAAAAGGCAATTTTTCCTCGCAAGCCACAGTCACTTATAATGCCAATAATTATGTTTTTGCATTGGAAGCGACTCATGTGGATGCAGACTTTGAAGCGGATTTGGGTTTTGTGCCGCGCACCGATATTTTCAAAGCGGGGGCTTTCGCACAACGATTTTTTACCCCCAAAAAAAGAGATATTGTCACTCGTTATCAGGGTGAAATTTTGTATATTAATTATTGGAAACCCACCGACGATTTCAAATTCACAGACTTCTTTATAAATACCGAATGGCGGGCAGATTTTGTCAATCAAACGCGCGTCACTGCCGCTTTCCGACACGATTTTATTTTTCTCACAGATGAATTTGACCCGACAGGTATGGACGATGCCGTACCGCTTCCGGGCGATGTGGGCTATTCTTTTAATACCTTTAGGCTGGCTTATCAGTCGAGTCCTGCGAAGGTATTTACTTACGAAGCCAATGCGATTTTTGGTAGTTTTTTTAATGGCAATCGCTATTCGGGCGGCGTAGAGGCTGCCTATCGTATACAACCCTGGGCGCGGTTTTCTTTGTCGCTCAATTATGACGGCATCCGACTGCCCGACCCGCATCCCGATGCTGATTTGTGGCTCGTCACGCCGCGTGTTGATGTGACATTTACCAAATCCATTTTCTGGTCAACGCTCATTCAATACAGCAATCAACGTGATAATCTCGGTATCAATTCGCGCTTGCAATGGCGTTTTGCACCGCTATCAGATTTGTTTTTGGTGTATAATGATAATTATTTTACGCAAGATTTTGGTCCGCGATTCAGGTCGGTGAATTTGAAATTGAGTTATTGGTTGAATATTTAATGAAGTTTAAGTTTAAGTTTAAACTCAAATTTACTGATTGTAACGTTTTGCGTTGGTAAAAACACGATAGTATTTAATATGCTGATTTTCAGCATTTGGGAAACTTTACTCGTCGGACATTTTCAAAATGTCAGACGAGATGAACTTATATTTTAATTTAAATATTTTTTAATAAATTACTTTATTTTAATTTTGTAAATAATTCATTTTAAATAAATAATGAAGAAATGCTGTCGTCTGACATTTTGAAAATGTCCGACGACTTAGGCTTGTCCCGACGAATGATGGGGTTTATCTTCCAACTTAAATTACATCACCAATGCAATCCGTTATAATCAGCAAATTTATTGATAATATGTTGGTTTCAAAAAATTACTAAGTGTCTAAGGAATGAGGGAAAAATAAACTCCCAAAACACAATTCCTTAGTGCCTGATTCGTTTGTAGAATAATGAAAAACCTGTCTGTTATACTATTGATTTTTAGCGTTTTTATTTGCGCTGGCTGCATGAGAGAAGAGGGCTGCCTCGACACTGCTGCCTCCAATTTTGCACCCGGAGCCGATACGGATTGCGCTGCCGATTGCTGCGAATATCCGAAAATTGACCTGCGTTTTTTTACCGACATTGATACCGATTCTTTTTATAATGATACAGGAACGATGCGTTTTAGAGTAGATGATGTCCGCTTTTTTGTGTCAGATGTACAACTCATACAAGCAGATGCTGCGCTCACCGGAGTAAGAAATACCGTCACGCTCCAACCTTCGGGCGAGCTAGTCGAAGACAATTATACGATTGCCGACTTGAATAGTTTTTCCTACGAAATCGGTGATGTAGCGGACTACGGAGATTTTGTCGGCATCCGTTTCAATGTAGGTCTGGATGCTGCTGCAAATGCCGCCAACCCCAACCAAATGCCTACCGGACACGCACTTGGGGTACAGGAAGATACGATGCACATAAGTGCCGAAGAGGGTTATGCTTTTCAAAAAATTGACCTCCGCCTCATCGCTGCCGCAGATACAAGTTCGCAGACATTTAATGTACTCGGCAACGACAAACTAAGCACTATCAGCCTGACAGATAGCTTTAGTATTCAGAAAAGTTTTGGTATCCAAATTCAAATGAATGTAGACTACCTCTCGCTCTTTGAGGGTATTGATTTTGAGGCAGATAATGACAACCTAATCATCGAAAAAATTGTTGACAATACACCCGGAATATTTAGTATTCAGTAATCGTCAATGTCTTCGCTAAATTTTAACATGTTTAAATTTGCGGTAAAAATAGTTGACACTTTTTTTAAATGTAAAATGATAAATTAAGTGCTTGTAGTACGCATATAATACATTTTATTTTTTTTCATTTAAAAATTTGAAAATTAATAAAATAGAAATACCTCGCGTCCTACAAATTTTACGACTTGTCCCGACGAATGACGGGATTTTACATTTATTATTTTACATTTTACATTATCCTAATTCGTTCCTTATGAAAAGAATACTTGCATTTTCCTTGTTTGCTATATTGGCATTTTCTTGTTGTAAAGATGATGATATTGATTGTTGTACCACGCCCGTTGACGGTAGTTTGGAATTGAATTTTACAACACAAACGCAAAACGGCAATATGATTCTCTTTCAAGATTTTGACTTGAATGACGGCACACAACTGAATGTTAATAAATTACAATTTTATATTTCCGACATTCGTTTACTCAAAGGCAATGAAGAAGTCAAAATCAGCGAAGTAGAATTGGTGAGTTTCAAAAGCCATAGCAATCCGACTACTGCTGCTTCAGGCGAATCTTTCAACTTCGCGGACATTCCCGCAGGTACCTATACGGGTGTCAAATTTGGCATCGGCGTTGACTCCGAACTCAATGCCAATGACCCGACCTTTTACAATGGACTCGGCACCGACCACATACTCGGTAGTGGTATTGATTATTGGTCGGGTTGGAACAGTTATATTTTTACAAAAATCGAAGGCTTTTTTGACCGCAATAGCAATGGAACAGCAGGCGGCGGCGACCCCGAAGAAGAAATTACCTACCACACCGGCACCAACGAATTGTACCGTGAAAAAACCATCAGTGCCGATATTGACATTGCCGAAGGCGGCTCCTTTACCTTGCCGCTTGTGGTTGATATGGATAAGATATTCAACTCTGCCGCTTCCGTTGATATTCCCAATGAACCCGTAGCCCACAGCAATCCCTTGATTGAGGAAAATATGATTATCACGACAAAAATTACAGATAATTTGCTGGAGGCGATTGGTAAATAATGCGAATAAGGGCTTGAGGTAAAATACTAATTTTTAGCCTAGATGGAAGGCATTTTCAAAATGCCTTCCATCTATGTTCCTTGATTTTCAAAGCATTATAAATTAACCCATTATTCGCATAAAAAAAGCCCCTTCATTCACTGTGAATGAAGGGGCTTTTTTTATGTTCCTTTAAGTGTGAACTAAGCGACACTTTTAATTATTTATTTAAACTTAAACTTTCCCGACAACTGTACGGGATAAACTTAAACTTCCACTTATTTCCATAGAAAATTTTACGACCCGATATACAATCGTGTCCCGCGTCTCAATTTTCTATAATCTTTAATATTATTTAATCGAATAATGTCTTTCACCGTCACACCCGGATAGCGCGAAGCGATGATGGAAAGATTGTCCCCGCGCTTCATTTCATAAATCACGACTTCTTTTTCCTCATCACCTACTTTGATTTTGACTTTTTCGCGTTCACCGGTTGGTGTTTCTATTCGGTCATTGACGTATTTTTCTTTTTTCTTTGGCACAACGGGTTCAGGGCGGCGTGTCTTTTTGGTCGTAACCACAGGCATCGGTGGCGGTGTGTTTGCCATCGAAGGCGTATTTTGATTGGCAGCAGGCGGTATATAAGTATTTGCCGATGGCGTATAAGTCGTTACCACAGGTGTTGCGCTGTAATCGCCGCGCCACATTGCCATGCCCATACGCGGCAGGGTGAGTGTGTAGCCTTTGCTATTGCGGGGAATGTATTTTTTCTTATAACTCGGATTCAAAAACTCGACCTGATACATCGGCGTACCACTCATTTCGCTGATGTGTTTGAAGGTCAATTTATCATAAATCGTTACCGTTTCTAGGTCCTGATAAGCAGCTTCGGGATAAAGTGGATTGAGTTGGTGCAAATGATAATAATTCATCATATACGCAGAGCCAATGAATAGCGGTACATAACCGCGTGTCTCTTTTGGCAGGTATTTGTACAAGTTCCATATATTGCGACTGCCCGCTTTTTTGATGGCACTATTGACCCTTCCCGGACCACAATTGTAGGCTGCAATCACCAGCATCCAATCTCCGAATCGACTATGCAGTTTTGCCAAAAAACGCGCCGCCGCATCACTCGCCAAATAAGTGTCGTGACGCTCATCTACCTCACTATCAATGCGTAAGCCGTATTGTTTGCCCGTAGAAGAAATGAATTGCCACAAACCTGCCGCACCTGCCGGAGATTTTGCCCGGGGTTTCAAAGCCGACTCAATGACCGCCAAATAACGCAATTCCTTTGGTACGCCATGTCTTGCAAGAGCTTCCTCAAAAATGGGAAAAAACACCGATTGCAAACCCAAAACACTTTCCGATGTATTGCGGTGAATGACAGTATAGGCTTCGATGCCGCTACGTACATGTTTATTATAGGTAAAATTGAGCACATCTGCCCCCGGAATGGACATCACGCGCTCTTTGTATTCTTGGTCGGTATAGGTCGGCGGGGCAAATTCAATGTAATTTACCGCAGGAATCTTTGAATTTTGGGTACTACCCCACAAGACCCCAAAATTCGCCGGAGCAAGGATTAAAAATAATGAAGAAAACGTTATTAAAAATAAAGTTTTCAGACTCATAACAAGGTATTTCGTGAAAAAATATCCGGTATAAAACCGGAGTTTTTTTGAGTAAAAGGGGGCTATCTTATATTAATTTTTTAACTAATTACGTAGCCAAACGTAATTTGTTTCATTTTATATTAATTTTTTTATTTTTTGGAAAATTAATAAACACAAAAACAAGGTATTGCAAACAAAATTCTATAAAATTTCTCTTAAAACATAATTTGAAAATGACAACAAATCCGCTTCTTGGAAATGTTTTGCCATAAACTGCACACCTATCGGCAAACCGCTTTCGTGCGTACCAAGTGGCAAATTAATTGCCGGAATCCCCGCCATATTTGCCTGTACAGTATAGATGTCTGCCAAATACATCTCTACGGGGTCGCTTGTTTTTTCACCCAAATTAAATGCCGGGCTGGGGCTGGTAGGCATCAAAATAAAATCATATTCTGCAAGGATTTCCAAAGTCTTATCCTGAATCAATCGCCTCACTTTTTGCGCTTTTGAGTAATAAGCATCATAGTATCCCGCACTCAATACAAATGTACCGAGCATAATCCGCCGCTTCACTTCCTTACTAAATCCTTCGGTGCGCGACATCGCATAAGTCTCCTGCAAATCACGCGCATCAGGATGGCGATAACCGTAGCGAATCCCATCATAACGCGACAAATTGGATGAAGCCTCCGCCGTTGTCAGCACATAATATGCCGGAATAATGTAATCCAAATAATCAAAATCCACTGCCTCTACACTATGCCCTTCTGCTTTCAGACGTGCTATCAAATCCAGTGTTTGCCGACGAATATCTGCATCAATACTTGCATGATTGACCGCCGTATCAAAGTAGGCTATTTTCTTTTTTTCTGAAAAATTTGCTTTCAAAACCGCCTCATAATCCGGTACTTCCTGTCGGCTCGAAGTGCTGTCCATTGCATCTTCGCCTGCCATTACTTTCAACAGACAAGCCACATCTTCCACATTTCTACTCAAAACCCCGATTTGGTCAAAGGATGAAGCATATGCCAACAAACCATAACGCGAAATGCGCCCGTAAGTCGGCTTCATACCCACCACACCACAAAATGCCGCAGGTTGCCTGACTGAACCACCGGTATCTGAACCGAGTGCCGCCAAGCATGTATCTGCCTGCACTGCCACCGCCGCACCACCCGACGAACCGCCGGGAACTTTGGTCGGGTCAGCCGCATTGAGCGTAGCACCATATACGGAGTTTTCATTGGTCGAACCCATCGCAAATTGGTCGCAATTCGTGCGCCCGATAATGATGACATCTTCTGCCAAAATACGCTCCACCGCCGTAGCCGAGTACAAGGATTCAAAACCTTCAAGCATTTTTGAGGCAGCCGTCACGCCATGCCCGGCTTGGCAAATTACGTCCTTTATAGACACGACCATACCAAACAAAGCCCCTAAATCATCTGGCTGTGATTTGATTTTTTTGTCCAAAGCTGCCGCCCTTTGGCGTGCTTCGGCTGCATATACCTCTACATAAATATTGAGATGCTTTGTTGCTTCAATATTTTTCAGATAGTCTTCTACCTTAGTGGCAATCGTTGTTTTTCCCGACAGCAAATCTGCCTGAATTTCTCTAAGTGTCTGCGTATTTTCCAAAATTTAATTTTAAACAGAACGGCAAAAATAGGCTTTTCTAAAATACGATGCTTGATTCGCACCTAAAACTTTTCCCCAATTATGCAGAATGATGTGGATAATGAATTTTATTAGGTTAATTCGTATAAATGCCGAGTATTATTTTGACCAAAAAATATTCTAACACCGTTTTTTGCCCGAAGCACTTGTATTTTTCAGTAAAATACACTTACTTTGTAAATAAAAGTACTTTTAATAATTGAATTATGTTAAAACAAATTTTAATTATCAGTCTATCGCTCATTTTATGGAGTTCCTGCAATTCTACCTATCAATATGGGGTGTATGTAAAAAATGAAACGGGCGAAGATATGAAGCTCGCTTACAAAAGTTCGGCAGATGTGAAAGGCATCGTAGAGGAAACAGTAACATTGAGAGACGGAGAAGGAAAAATGCTCATTTGGACTAAAGACCTGACAGTATCAGAAGCAGAAGATGTCGGACGTACTACTGCCGGACACAGCCACCTCGTAGCAGATTATGTCAATGGTTTTATAAAAGACGATATTCCGAGCAAAATAAAATGGAATGGTGAAGGGGTCAAATTTATGAGAACGGATATAGGACAGGCAGAATTTGTAATTACTTATACGCCGGAGGATTTTTGAAAAAATAATAAAGTAGTTGACACTTTTTTTGAAATGTAAAATGTAAAATAATAAATTTAAAATGTAAAAGTGCTTGTAGTACATAAACAATACATTTATATTTTTTTATTGTTTAAAAATTTAAAAATCAATGAAATGAAAATGTATCGCGTCCACTCGCGTCCTACAAATTTACATTTTACATTTATTATTTTACATTTTACAACTTGTCCCGACGAATGACGGGATTTACTTACTTTAGATATAAAAGTGTCAACTACCTTGATGAACTTGTCGAATCTTTCAATTTTTCCACCTCTCTCGGCAGTCGCTTTGCAGCCCTATAATCACTAAACCACTCTTTAAGCGGAATCGCCGGACAACCAAAATATGCCTGTCCGCCGGCAAGGTCGCGCGATACGCCCGACTGTGCGTATACCTGTGCCTCTGCACCGATACGCAGGCGGGCTGCTACGCCGACTTGCCCCCAGAGTTTTACGCCATCTTCGAGTATCGTTTTGCCTGCAATACCGACTTGTGCTGCAATCAAACAGCCCCGTCCGACGATTACGCCATGCCCCACATGCACCTGATTATCCAGCTTGCTACCTGCCCCGATAATCGTATCGCCCGACACGCCTTTATCAATCGTACAACCTGCGCCAATTTCGACATTATCCTCAATCACGACCCGTCCGCAAGTATGCCATTTTTCCCAATGTTCATTTGTTTTTTTATAGTAAAACGCATCTGCACCAATGACCGAATTGGCGTGAATTAAGACCTCTTTGCCAATCACCGTATGGTCGTGAATGACGCTATTTGCCCGAATCCAAGTTCCCTCAGCAATCGTGACTTCATGCCCGACCACCACACCGGGTTCGAGCCTTGCCGTCGGGTGAATATTGGCAGAATCGCTGATGTGTACATTCAAAGGAAGCCTTGGAGAGAACTGCCGCGCCAAGTAATTATAGGCTTCAAAGGGATTGTCGCACAAGAGCAGATGTTTACCTTCCGGCGGCTCTATACGCTCATTGATAATGATAAATGTAGCTACCGATTGGAAGGCTTTTTTGAAATATCTGGCTATATCCACAAACATCAAATCACCTTCCACAACTTTATGGATTTCATTGATACCCGTAACAAGCGCATCGGGATTACCGATGATTTCGGCGTTTATCATTTTGGCGATTTGGGTGAGGGGAATTGGATTTGGTAGGCGCATAAATTTAAATAATAATATTAAAATAATGTGTTCGCCAATATTGAATTTTGAATGATAAATTTTGAATGATAAAAAATATTTAATTTATTAATGATACTGTGAACGAGGTAAATTTCGGAAAATATCAGTTTTCCGAATGAATCCGTAATGACTGCTTTAGCTGTCAAGTATATTATTATTTTTATTTATAAATTTATTTTTATTTCACTTGACAGCTAAACAGGCTGACCACGAATACCGTACAGGCGAATTTATTCGCCACGTAAATAATAAATTTAATTTGTAAAATATTTACTTACAATTTATTACAAATAACAATTACACTGCACTTGGCGATTGAAATCGCCTTTACGAGTTTGCGGTCAGCCTGTAAAGCAGTCATTACAGTTTTCCGAAATGAGTGTGACACACATAAGTGGATTTGTAATATTAGGCGCGTAGCGACGGCACTATTTGTAACCGACGATTAAGCCCACAACTTCCTAAGCCGCATAGCGGCGGCACCATTAAAATTACCGTATTAATAGTGACGACGCTATGCGCCTTTTTCGGGTAGTGCGGCATTCGTTGTTACAAATAGTATCGACGCTATGCGCCTACAAAATTCATTTTAATATTAAACTTCCACTTATGTGTGTCACACTCTTCCGAAATTCCGAAATTTATGCCGTTCACAGTATATCATTCAAAAAATTTTCATTCAAAATTCAAAATTGGCGAACACATTAAGTTGGACTTTGGACAAAATGGGAACTAAGGAATTGGGAAATTAGGTTTACAATCATAACTCATTGATAATCAATTGAATGAATTTTATTAATAAAATAAAACATGTAATTAATTATTTTTTGTAAAAATCTAATAAAGAAGGGTTTACCTAATTTCCCAATTTCCTCTGTCCAAAGTCTAAATTAAGATTATTATTCAATAAAATGAAAAAATATATCGTTTTCATTTTCGTATTGAGTGCTTGCAATTTTAAGGATTCTTCAAAAAAAATTGTTGATTCGGAAAGTGTTGTGGCGCAACAAGCAACTAATATTGCATCTGAATATTTGGCAGATGCTTTTGATTTTCCGGTAGGAAAACCCGATGCCAAACGATATTATAATGCTCAACCTTTTGGCGAAAATAATCATTTGGGCGACGATTGGAATGGCACGGGCGGCGGCAATACGGATTTGGGCGACCCGGTCTATGCGATTGGAAATGGCTATGTGAAGTTTGCGGAAGACTACGGCGGCGGTTGGGGAAACATTGTGCGGGTCGTACATTTTTTGCCTGATGATACTCTATACGAATCGTTTTACGCGCATTGTGATACGATATTGGTGAAGGAAGGGCAGTGGGTAAAACGCGGTGAGCAAATCGGTACGATAGGTAATGCAGGTGGGATTTATTATGCTCATTTACATTTTGAGATACGGGCAGATACGAGCTTGCCTATAGGTGGCGGATATTCTGAATATACGGAGGGCTATCTTGACCCGACAGAATTTATCAAACAACACAGGGTTTTGAATTTTTGATTAAAATAAAACCCTTCTTTTATATCTAAAGTGAATAAATGTAAAATGTAAAAGTGTAGGACGCGAGTAGGCACGAGACATTTTTATGTCATTGATTTTTAAACATTTAAACAATAATAAAATAAAAATGTATTGTGCGCGTACTACATTCCAATAGCTATCGGGATTTACATTTTAAATTTCAAAAAAAGTGTCATCTACTTTATTAGTTGGATGAACTTGTCCAAAACATTGTCGCATTGCATCATCGGGCGGGTGTAGTGCCGTTTTGAAGGCTGGTAAGTTTTGTTTTCATGTGTTGTTTTTCGATATACAATTCATTGAATTGTTGTTGGAGAGCTTGGTATTGGCGGTATATTTGGGTGTAGTCTGTAATGATAAGCAATAGTGTGTCGGTTTCGGTAAGCGGGCGTAGCAACTTAAAGTCATAAGCCCCCGACAGTGATGCCGAAGGCTTTTGTACTTTTTGAAATAGTATCTCCTGACCCTGTTCTATCGTTTTTAGCGAATCGGCAATGCCTTCAAGAAAAGGAAACCACTCGAAGACCGCTTGGTCGCTGAGTGTTGATGTAGAAAAAAGCGAGTCGCAACTTTCCAATAATTTCCCTTCTGTGCTAAAAAGTATAAATTGAGTACTATTGCTTAAATGAGTGAGTCGGTATTTATTTAGTTTGGTCATATCATCAATGCTTCCCCCATACTCTGAAAGAGTTGTTCTACATTTTCTCCTGTTTTCGCGCTGGTCGTCATATCACATTCTACGGGTAGCCCGGAGATAACGCTTTCGATATGAGTGGTAGTGACCAAGTCTTTTTTGTTGCCAATGATTTTGACGGTTGCCTCCGGGAGAATGTTTTTTAAGTATTCAATATCTGCCATGATATTATTATAGGTCATCGGACGTGTAAGGTCAAATACGTATATAATACCACTGGTGCCGAGAAAATACGACAGGGGTACTTTATCCTGTGCAACTTCTCCGGCAATATCCCATAGCATAATGTTGAGGTTGGTGTCGTTGTCTATATTAATCGTTTTTTTATCAACTTTTACACCAATGGTCGTCAGGTATTTTTCATCAAATTCACTGTAAATGAACCGACTGAATAACGAGGTTTTACCTACTCCGAAACTCCCCGTAAGGATAATTTTCTTTTTAATTTCCATGTTAATTGGATAAATTTGAACTGTAAAATAAGTGTTTAAACCAAACTAAGCGGCACTTAGAGTTTGTCATAATTCATTGAAAATAAATAAATTATTTAAACTTATTGGCTACCCGTCTAACTTTGCCTAACATTAATAATCATTAATTTGCAATCCCGTATAGCTATCGGGATCTTATTCCATGAATTGAAGAAAACTATGAACTAATAGCCAACTTATTATTTGCTCGTTACTTATTAATATTCAGGTTGTTGGGGTGTTTGGGTTTGTATCAATCATGGATAAACTGTTTGCTCATTTTTCAGGGAAAAATGTTTTTTTGAGTTGTTCAGAGAGATAAATACAATCTTCTGCACTAATATCGGGTAGATTTAATTTTTTTTCTTTGCCTGCAAATTCCATTAAGCGATTTGCGAGTTTTTCTTTTTCGGAATTGCTCAATGAACCATTCAAAACGGTCGTAAAAAAATAATTGTGATGGCTTTGTAAAAATATTTTATGGCTGTCGTATTCTATAAATTCTAATTCTTGTTGTCCGTTGCCTCCTTTACTAAAGGCATCTTCTCCGAAGGCTTTTATGGCTGTCAACATACCGCCAAAAATATCACCATCTCTACTTTTTGCATTGTCGGCATGTGCAGAGGCGATGACCAAGCCGGAGTTTCTTTGGATGATGAAGGTATCTTGTATTTTGGTTTTAAAATCGTCCAAATCTGCCAGAAAAAGCGCACTGCTTTTTATGCCAAATACCTTTGCACGAACCAAATGGTAGTAGCGTTTGAATGAGAAACTGCGTTTTACTTGTTGGTCTATTTTATCTTGTAGTTTTTTTATCTCGATATTGATAAATTTCTTTATCATCTTGCCCATCATCGGTGAGAGTACCGTTAGCAAGAGGTCTTCGGATAAGAGCAATTTTTTCTCAAATTCCGCCCCGACTTCTTTTCCGAATGTATCCGAAAAATCGTCTTTCATATTGACAATTTTCTGGTCAATAATTGGGTTTACATATTCACTGAGTAAATTGGCATCGTTGATAATATTCTCCAATTCTTCGATTCTTGCTCTATCTCCATGTAAAAGAATGTGACGAATAACTGCCAATTTTTCATCTATATTGTCGGATGTATCAGGCATCTTACTCATAACTAAGGGTTTTTTTGAGGAAATAATGAACTTCTAAATATATTTAATAGGCTGTCACAATTAATGTTATTTTTCACCCTTGATAAGACTGACACTAAGCTGTTGCAACATTTCGGCAAGACTCTGTTTGTCTGATTTACTCACATTTCGGATTTGCTTTTCCAATTCCTTTACATGTTGTTTCATTTGCATTTCGAGTTCTGCCATTTTATCTTCTACACGTTTGTCAAGTACTTTGAGGTGTTCATCCGTTTGCTTTCTGAGTGCATCAATGTTGTTGCCGATATCTCCCTCTACATCGCCGATTTTTTCATTGATTTCGTTGAATCGTTCTTCTATCGACTGTATATCTTGTCCGAATAGAATATCTTTAATCGTTGAAATATCACTTACGTTCATACTTTTCTCTTCCGTACTACTATTTTTATTACTCATGCTATGCTTTTTGCAAATTAGATTTTAATGAAAAAAAAATGTAATAACCATTGACACATGTTTGCTTGAAAATTTACAATAAATGTCCCTATTCTATTGCCAAAACAATTGTTAATGCGCTTTTAACAATTGCAGATAGCAACGATTTTTAACTTGTTTAATATGTGGCAAAGGGAGTGGCTTGTGCAAATATTTTCCAATTTATTAAATCGTTGTAACAAAAGCACGAAAATACAAAAAAAAAAAATTAAAATCGAGTGTCACAAATTACTACCTTTTTTTGTATTCTATACTATCTTTTTTCAACAATCTGTATAATAATCAACTAAGCTAAGCAAAAAAAAATTAGATTTGCACAAAATGTGACGTATTATACAATGATGAAATGCTTAGATAAGATAGTGTTTTAAGGTGTTTTTGTAAAAAAAATACATCGGAAATATTCACTCATTTGCTCATTCAAATACATTATCGCATTTCAGCATTGCTCTATATGAATCTTCATTACATCAAACATGATGATATTGACCGAAAAAAATGGGACAGTTGTGTGCATTTTGCACTGAATGGAAATCCGTATGCTTATACTTGGTATCTCAATAATGTGTGTGAAGAGTGGGATGCCATCATAGAAGGTGACTACGAGTCTGTTTTTCCTTTGGTATGGAACAATCGCCTGGCAGGTTATAAGCGGCTTTTTCAACCGCAGTTTTGTCAACAACTGGGCTTGTTTTCTACGCATGTACTCTCTGCAAAACGTATGGAGGCTTTTTTGGCTGCCATTCCACCTGAGTTCAGGTATATTGATATTTATTTGAATGAAAGAAATACAGTCGGTGCAGATGCAGGTTTTGAAGTATTTCAACGTCCCAATTACCAATTATCTTTGGCGGACGATTATGATAATATTCGCAAAAATTATTCGACCAATTTAAAAAGAAACCTCAAAAAAGCCGCCAAAAACCGACTTACCTTTACCACTTCTATCAAGCCTGAAAGCCTCGTTGAGCTTTTTCGTACTCATCAAGGCAAACAGATTGCCGATATGACGGATAGCTCTTATCACACCCTGCATCGCATTATTTATAATGCCTTGCACCGCGGAATGGGTTTTATCACAGGCATACAAGATGAGCAGGGCGAACTCTGTGCAGCCGTATTTTTTCTTTCCGGGCATGGCAAAATTATCAACTTACTTCCCTCTTCTTCTCCCAAAGGAAAAGACCTCTCTGCCATGCACATCCTGCTTGATGTTTTGATTCGCAACAATGCAGGTCGTCCTGTGATATTGGATTTTGAAGGCTCGGCTATCCCCTCTATTGCGCGTTTTTATCAGAGTTTTGGCGCACAAAATGCACCCTATTTACGTATCAAACGAAATAATTTGCCTTTTTGGTTGAAATGGATAAAGAAGTGAAATTCTGTCTTTTCCTTAGAGCATGTTTGGAATTTTTCTGCCTGATAACCAACATATTGTCGATAAATTTTGCGATGTTGGCCACTGATGTACAAATGATTTCAAGGGTAGCACAGCTAAAAAACAGTATTACTCGTGAGGTTTCCTCTAATGAAGAAATCGTTTTGATGTATGCTTTGCTAATTGCTATTACGCTGAAAGGCGATGAACAAAGTTTGAATTTCCTAAGACACATCCGCGAAAATTCGACGGTGCGTTGGTTCAAAGAAATCACAAGTATCTTCCTTTCTACATTCAAATCTATTAATATCAGCGAACACATTATACCAAGTCAAAATAAACGCAGCGAGTTAATATTTTATTGATAATCAAGTATTTGTACTGACGACTTTAGCCGTCAGGTGGCTGGTACTCGGCGATGGCTAAAGTCGTCGGTACGGTGTTTTCATTCATTCAAAATTAACAAATGGTATCTTCCCGATTAATATTATGTGCAAAAAGTGTTACTCATGATAAAACTAAGAACACACTTAGTGTAGATACTATTCTGGAGAATGTGGGGAGTTTGACTTATCCCGTCGAATTGCCGCAAATGGATGTATTGATTGTCTTGGATAAAGCACCTGCCGATGCCAACACCCACGATTATGTCTTACGAATCTCGGTAGATGATAATAACATCATTGACCTTGACGGTACTCTTAATTTCGCCGGTCAACAAAAGACTCGCCATGTTGAACGCATACATAAATTACACAATTCCCCGCCCCGGCAACTTGAAATTTATATTTTTTCTTAATGAAAAATGTTTGGGTGAGTATGTGGTGAAGGCGGAGTTGATTGAAACTTAGACCGTGGGGTTTTTGGCTAAATATTCAAACAAGGTCTTTCAGTCTGTCAGGATGTTGACTACTGTGCGTGACGGCGATAACTTCTACGGTTTTATCTTCCTCATTCACAAAAAATATGATTTTGTATTTCCATTTGAGGGCAAAACGATACACCTCCTCGTCACTACTGATTTCGTGAACGATAGGTCGTCCGGTGGGAAATTTTTCGAGTTTTTCGATTTCATTGGCGATGCCTTCCGCAACATGACGAGCGTTATCTTCACTGACATTTTCCTGCAAATATTCGAAAATACCTGCGATATGCTCACGGGCTTGATGCGTCAGGACAATTTCATAAACATCTACCATGTCTTCATATCTTCTTTGAGTTCATCAAGTGTGATAAAGTTGCCTTTTTTAATTTCTGCCCGTGCTGCCCGTGCTTCTTCCTTGAATGCCTTTGCTCTAATCGGCTCACCTTCAATGGTATAGCCGACAATCGGGTCATCTTCTACGTAGGCATTCAGCTTTTGAAGTTCCTCGTCAGAAGCGGTGTCAATGTATTGGTATAATTTTTCTTTTAATTCTATCGTACTCATTTTTCTATGTTTATCGTGATGGTCAGGTATGCAAGTTAATGGTTTTTGGGGGAATATTCAAATGAGCAAAAAGCCACGCAACACCAAAAAGCAAGCTGTCATTCATCAGGTTTTGATATTCCTAAAATCTCTTGAAACTCCTCCGGTTTAATAGCATTTACTTTCGGAAATTCGATCTTGGCAAGAACCTTGAAATGTTTGTCGTAAGAAACCAAGTAGGAAGCATTGCAAGCTATGGCACAATCCACGAATTTATTATCATCTGCGTCATTTGGGATTAAATTCCAACGAAAAGAAGTGTGTACGCGCTTGATGTTCGGCAAGTTGAGTAGGGTTTTTAAAATGGTATCGGCGTAGAGTGGATTATGGTGATTCTGTTCGAGAATTTCGGCGTATTCGTTGAGTATCTCTGTGGTCACGCAAAGGGTATATTTACCATCCAATAAAGCACGAAACACCCAATGTATTTTTGATTTTCGGGAAATTGAAGTCAGCAAAACATTAGTATCAACCACAATATTCATGGCTACGGCTTTTTATATGACGTTCTCATGCGTGTACGTGCGAGGCGGTCGGTGTCTTCTGCCGTCCAACCGTTTTCTTCCCATATTTGGTCTGCCATATCCATTGCTTTTTCTGCGTAGTAATTGGCAATGAGCAATTTAATTGCTTTCAAATCTTCCTCACTCGGATTTTGTGCAAAAAACTGCAAAATCTCCAACTGAAGTGGCGTAAGCGGCGACGATAAGGTTTGTTGCATGATTGATTTTTAGAAAATATTTATACGCAAGTTAGTGTTTTTTGGCTAAATATTCAAATGAGCGAAAATATATCAGTTGGCAAGTTTTCGCATGGAAAAAGCGGTTTTGTCCATACGTGGTGGCTTATTCAAATCAAAATTGTAGGCAATGCTATTGAGATAAAAAGCCGCACGAAATCGCTCTTCTATACTTTGCTTTTTCCAATATTCGTATTGCATATCTGCCTCCTCGAAAGTCTGCATCTTGAAGGCGGTACGGTCTAATTTGTACTCATTCATCGTTGCACATTTAGCGGTTTTTGGCTAAATATTCAAATGAGCAAAAAGCCGAAAAACAAACACCACGACACCCACCAAAAGCAAGTGTCATTCTGAACCGGAGAAAAAACAAAAACCGCCTCCCCGCACACACATACGAAAAGACGGTTTTCCTTACAACAAAAAGGTATATCTCAACTCTCTCGTCTCTTGTCTTGCGTCTCTTATCTCTACTCCGTCTTCTGCACCTGCTGTGTATCTATGACCTCACCATCAGCAAACCACACCACCCAGTACATACCCGCGGGTAGCGTGGAGATGTCTATCGTAGTCTGACGGAGGCTAGCATCGCTGACCCTGTGCTGGTGTTGTAGTCTGCCGAGATGGTCGTAGATGCCGATGTAGGTGTCAAGTTGTTCAATGCTTTTTTCTTCTGTTACTTGAAATTCGATATTTAACTGTCCAGTCGTGGGATTAGGATATGCAAGGAGTAAGCCTTCATCATCTCTGTGGTCGCTGACTCGTGGACAATTAGATAGTGGAAACTCCTCTGGTAATGAATATACAGATGATACAGTACAAGCAGCATCTTTAAGTCTAACATAGTAAGTATTTTTGATGCAAACCGGTACCACATTCAAGCTATTCGCAACAATATCCTGTGGATTCCAGTAGTAGTCATAACTATCGTTGAATGGTTCAGGTTCTAATTTTGCAGTAGTACCCTGAGCTAAAGGAATTGTTACTATTCCATTAAATGTCATTTTTATCTCAGGCGCAGGGAGTACTAGAGAATTGACACCTGATGCAGCGAGAGACTCTACCCCTAAAGCATTCGCAAACGGGGTAGACCAATTATGAGTCCTACTGTCACTTACCATCCTTTGAGCCCCAGCTTTCGCTCTATCACCGTGTTGATTGAGATTTATTCTTTGATCTCCTGTATTGTCTTCTCCAGAGCTTATAGCTACTGGATGCATAAGATTTTTATTATCAATAGTTCCTGCTGGCGTATATGCTGTGTATTTGATATTATGCTCAAGTCCTAATGCATGCCCTAGTTCATGAAGTATAGTTTCATAAAAATCTCTATGTGTTTCATAGTTAATAGGTCCCGATATGCTATAGTTCCATTGAAGTCCACCTACACCATTAGGTCTTATCCTAATATTAGAACCTGCTAACCAAGCACTAGGTGCCCCTGAACCAAATGTATCCGGAGAAGAAAATCGGTTTGTCAACATTAAAGCTGGTGGTGCTACAGACGGGTCGAACCATATTATATTACGTTTTGCTTCTATAGTTGCAGGCTCTATTTGTGGTGCTGTATCATGAAAATAAGGCACTTCTACCTCCACTTCTTCACCACCTATTATTTGTATCTCTAATATTTTTTCTAATTCAAGCGTAATTCCTAATTCATCCGACCATGCCGATAGAGCTGCTTCAACTGCGTCAATGGCAGGTTGGTTATTCATGAAACTCGTATGTAAAGTAAATACAAAACCATTAAGACAATGTTCTCTTGCTAAATAATGTCTAGGATGGATATCATTACCATTATGATTAACAGTCTTAGTACGATTACTTAAGGCGTATTCAATATTTAATTTCGTCTCACTTTCCTCTTGTATCGGAAATCCAAAAAATCTACGCTTTACTACGATTGTGCCCGAACCAGCTGTTCCGTTATCATCGTTGAGAAAGCCTTCCTTAACTATCGATGGTATTAATACTTGTATTTGAGTAGGAGTCCAATTAACAACATAAATATCATCTAAACCCGGTAGACGTTGTCCCGGATTATCGGCATTCCTAAATAGAACATTCCCTTTCCATCCAAAGTTACTTCCCTTGATAGTTAATATTTCACCTGTTCCCGCATGAAGTGGACTTAACCCCTCCAACCAGTCATCATCAATGGTCATTATTCCCGATTCCTTACTTAAACTTTCTTGAAAACCAACATCTTTTTTTTATCCGAAGTCTTTATGCCTTGCATATTCTTAATAAAACTATTAAAATCATCATGTGAATTGAATTTCATACCATAAAAAGCTATTATCTCAAAGTCATCATAGCGTGAGTCAGAGTACCTACCAAAAGATGCCTTGCTATTTGGTTCTACAAACTCATAATTTCCATCTTTCGTTTTATTGATTAGCATAAAGTAATCTATATTTTTGTATATACTAGGTCCATACCTATGAATAGGGATTTGATTATCCGAACCAATTACTCCACCTTTTCTAACTATTGATATAATACGGTTTCCTTTACCCTTGTACCAATGCTTTACCTTGATAATAATTTTTGTATATATAGTTTTACCATTACTCCCATAAAAACATTCCGAGTCTACTGGAGTACCCAATACAAAAGCCTCTGCTTCGTTAATGAGTTCAATAGATTTTTGCTCTTTTTGCTCTTTTGATAAATGGTCATATTGAGCCATACCATTAGTAGTTATCATAGTCAAGAGGACAAAGTAGATCCCCTTAAAAATCGCTTGAAAAATTGATTTTTTCATAATAAAAGTTAATTTTGTATTCTAAAACCACCCGTATTGTATTAGGGTGGTTTTAAAATTGTAGTAAAAAGTTGAGTAGTCTCACTAAGCTAGACTACGAAGGCTTTGCCGTGTGGCTTTCTAGCGAAGGCGGCACGGCTTTTTTGTTTTTGCTCACATAGGCAATATTTTATGATGTTCGCAATAGATATACCAATTCCATTAGCATGACATACGTATATGCATACTTTATGAGTGTGTGTATCGGAACTGTTGTTGGTGTAGTAGCAAAAAATGATAAGACCGTTTTTCAAGTTATGCAAGGAGGTCTTATTCAATTGGGCATAGCCGTTATTCTATTATAATTTGTTCTAATTCAATGCAATTTACAAAAAAAAAAAAACTAATTGACCAAGTTTTATCGGATTTTTTTCTCTGTTTTTATAAAATTTAACATATTAAAAAAACACATTAAGAGTTTTGTTCATCAACTTCCTCCCTAGTACTTGACCGCATACTATCCACCGTCAAATGCGCCTTAGTAAAATTGCACCATTTGCAATACTCCTTCCCGCAGCCTTCGAAAAAATCGTGTTCTTGGATGCTTGCATACACCTCCCGCACTTGTGCGCGAACCGTCTCCACATCAGCCGCTTGCAGTTGGTAGCTCACCCGTTTGAAGTCCTCTTTTTTATCGGTTTCCATATAGTCAATCTCGCCCGACGTGACGATATACGGCGCATTGCGATAGCTCTCCAATAGGATTTTATAGAAATGCAGTTGTCGCCAATAATCGCCCCCGTTTGGGTGTTTATCGTTGGGTGCGGTGGTTCTTTCTGACTTGGGTTTGCCCGTTTTATAATCGACGACGTGGACGCTGTTGTCCTTGCCGATTTCGACTTTATCAATCACGCCGGAAAGCGGAATACCCTCCATTTCCACATTGCGGATTTTCATTTCGACCTCTACATGTTTGTGCCATATATTGATACGTGCAGCGTAATAATCCGGCAGTAGCAAACGCCCGCGTTCGAGGCTGCGTTCATAGCTTTTTTCGGTAAAAAACAGGCGTTGGCGACGCATTTCGCGTTCAAAATCGCGCACCATCACCTCCGCACTTGGGAAGGCTTTATCTTTCGCGCCTTTCATCCGCAAAAACAGGCGTTCTACGGCGTAGTGCATCGCGCTACCATAGGCAGCCGCCTCGCTCGACGTACTCGGAATCTTCAACACATATTCAAAATAAAAACTCAGCGGACAACTCAAATAAGTATTCAAACCCGAAGCACTCAAGGTAAATCCTTCCAACATCGCCTCCAATTCTTCCGTCGAAAAGGGTTGCTCCAAAACGGGTTTTTCCACCTCCGTCAACATCAGGACTTGGGCGCGAAGTAGGGCATCGGGGTCGGGTATAGCGGTGTGGACAGACAGTGTAGCCGCATCCGTCAATTCATTCACAAATTGCGCGGGCGATAGCTTTTTTCCTTCCAACGAATTTTTATTTATCGAAATATGTAAAGCCTTCTTAGCCCGCGTCATGGCTACGTAAAATACCCGTCGGGCGGCTTCCATGCTATCTTGTTCTTCTGTCGTGACGGTCAGGTTTTCGGGTAGCGTAAAACGGTAGCGCGAGAGACTCCTCGGCTCCCAATTCGCTCCGCAATCTATCATAAAAACATACTCAAATTCGAGTCCTTTTGAGCTGTGGGCAGTCACCAAATTTACGCCATTGCCTTCCGTTCCCGATACTTGCAAAATACCCATCGCAATACGATTTTCTTTCATGCGATTGATGAGCGCGAAAAGGTCTTGCAAGTTCATTTCAGGAAATTTGAGGGCTTCCAATCGAATGAAATCAAAGAGCGTAAAAACGAGTTTGGTTTGCCAGGCTTTGTCCTCCGCTTCGGTCATTTGTTGCAACAAACCACTGTGATTGATGAAGCGTTCCAAGACCGTCGGCAAAGGAAAATTGACGTAATCGGCGAGTAGTCGCGTCAGCATTTTTTCAAAGCGCAAGAGTGCCGCTACGTCCTCCAATTTGAGCCTATTCAACAGCTTTTCATCACGCAACACTTCGCGCCAACGCAGCGGACTATCTGCCCGTTTGCGTCGCTCGCTATTCAGACGCGCCATGTATGCGGTCAATGTTGAAATGTCACGAATATTTATATTAAAAAAACTGACGTGTAATATTTTATAGAGTTGATGTTCGCCCGAATGTGGTGTTTTATATTCTTTTTGAAAATATTTGAAAAAATCTAAAATATTTTGAATTAAATGCTCTTGTAGAATGTCAACATTTCGCTTGGTGTGGTAAGGGATATA
>CALCMV010000254.1 GCA_937967535.1 uncultured Saprospiraceae bacterium | reverse complement strand
TGAAATTAGCTCGTATTTCCTTGTAGAAAGATGATTTAAAACCACAAAATCATTAAATCGACTTCTGATATTTCATAAATAATTGATAGTCAATATTGCCTCAAAATAGTTTCACCCTATTTTCCTCGTACACCACCGAAATCGGGAAATTAGGTAAAACATTGTGTTATAATTTTTCACAAAATAATATTAATTAATTTTTTATTTTTAATAATATAAAAATAATTAATAATCATTTACTTGTAAAAGCAAGCCTAATTTCCCAATTTTCCAGTTCCATAAGGTGGCAAAGCCAATAGCATAATGAGTAAATGTTTTTACGCTTGAGTTTATTGATTCATTAGAACATTATTTCATTTCAAATTTACTCATTTATTCATCTACTCATTTACTCATCTTTTGCCAAAAACGCGCAAGAGTTAAGAATGTAAATACTAATTTCCAAAATCTGGCAAAAACATTAATTTACTCCTGAAACTCATACGCCCCAATATCCGGCATTCCATCACGCATCACACCATCCAAGTCAATGGGTGTTGGCATCATCAACATACTCGTACCTGCATTGACGGCAGGATTGATAATGGTGTCGAGTCGATAATCAAATTCGGGAGAATCCAAGAAACCAAATTCATCCGAACTTTCCACAAAAACAGAGTTGATGTAATTGGGTAAATCCGTATTGAGCGTATCTCTTTTTATCAGACAATGATTGAAAGTGTAATTGAATGAGGCGGTGACTTCTTCCGGATTATCCAGCAAAATTTCGTCGGGACGTGTGCCGTAGAAAATACAATTTTCAAAAGTCGCATTGAGGTCATTTTCCCAGATAATGGCATTGCCGTCGGCATCTAAGCCGGGTACAAAATAATTGCTCATTCGGAGTACAGGGTCAGAATGAGAAAGAAAACGGTTATTCGTTTCATTAGCAAATGTACAATGTGTAAAGTGGTAATTTCCACCAAATTCAAACTGCAAATCATTGATGCTAATATCAAAAATCAAATTATTCGTACCCTCAATATCTGCATGAATACCGAGTATTGCCGATGAGGAGGTTTCAAAAATAGTCGAATTATCTATCCTCAAATCGGCGGCTGAATCCACGCGCACACCTATGGCTGCATTGCGTATTTCTGCATAATTCATTTGGTTGCCACGACTGCCTGACGATAGCCAAATTGTACCCCATTGCCCCGGCACATCCACAAATTCGGGTTCGATTCTATCTGTCCGAAAGCGTACCGGATTGCCCATTTCGCCTCGTACATCTATGCTGGCAGTGTTGGTAAAAAACATCGTACCATTAGGTAGCGTGATGGCATTGTTATTGAGTGTATCTCGCGTTGTACCACCTTGAAAATGAACATCCACACCCGGATTAATCACCAAATCACAACCATCTACCAACAAAAATCCCAAGACGACATACGGACGCGCATCATCCCAAGTCACTGTACCGCCATTGCATGCCAAGCCAGCCAGACGATACGATTCGCCGACATAGACGGCATCTTGCCCAAAGGATTCTAACCATACAAATTGCGTATTCCCATTCGTCTCAAAACGTATAGAATCCAACACGATAAAAGGATTTGCAGCATTAGAAGGGTCAATTTCGACCTCCGTAAAGATATAGAGGCTGTCTCTTGGGGCAATCTCCACACTTTGCGCCAGAGAGGTAGGCGTACCATCTACATTCATCCGGTAAAAAGAATTTTGCCCCAAAGCAATTTCATCAATCCGAATAGAACGATTGTGCCGATTAAACACTTTAATAGCACGAGTAGCCGAACCTCGCGCCGCAAAAACGGTATCAAATCGCAAGGTATCTACCGAAAATTCGAGCCTGTCGCTACTGTCTTCGGTAAAACGCTCTTTGCGGCAGCCCGAAAGCACAAAAAATAAAATAATCAGGGTCAAAATAAAATATTGAAAATATTGCATGAATGGCGTTTTATTAGTATTCGTATTTGTAGTTCCTCGCTCTAAGCTGATGTAATAACCATAGAACAAGGTACAAAGCACAACGAACGCATAAAATAGTCGAGGCTATTAACGTATGATTAACGTTTGGAATTGCGTAGAAATGTAAAATGTAAAACATCAAATGGGGAAATATTTTAACATGAGGCTATCAGTTCATAGTTGCCAGTTCATAGTTCATAGTTTTTTACAATTCATTGAATAACAATATTTTGTAAATTACTGATTATCAAAGTTGAGCAAACTTAAACGGATAGCCTAACATGAAATAAGCGCGATTTTTTCTTTGAGTATGACATCCACTACACGACTAAAAACAAAAATGTCTGGTTCGTCAATTAGTTACTCGGTCAAAATATTTAGATGCCATTTCATAAATTCGGGTAGACTATCGTAACAACAAATTGCCAAAATATAAAATACCATAATCACCAAAAAGAAAGGGATTTTTTCGGGTATAGCCTCAATATCATAAGACCGTTTGACACTTTTATTGCCTATTCCGAAGGGAAATCTCAAAAAGAAAAAATACATCAGAATATAGCACAACCAAGCAGGAATAGCGTACAAAGCAAGTTCACGCGCCACCTTACCAACGGCTATGGCTTGTAGCGACCAAAGCAAAATTCCAATTGACAAGAACAGAAACATACCGACATAATTGAGGATTCGCCCTTCTTTCTCATCCAATATATCTTTCTCGTTTTCTTCATCTTCATTCAACTCATAAAGGGTACTGATTGCCATATTTTTGAAAACGCCACTCCAAGTGTATAGCAGCAACACAGGAATCGTAATGAGCAATAAATCAAGAATCTTGAAAAAAATAGTCATTGCATAGTTATTTAGGTCAAAAGTAAAAAATTTGCTAAAAAAACAAATTTTTAAATTATTTTAAATAAAAATATTCATAAAGTAATTATATTCAATTAATTTAATTTTATAATTATTTGATAAAAATCCCGATAATCGTTTTACGTTTTTTTTCCCTGAATAAAGACCTGTTCCACCAAATCACTACCAAATGAATAAGGAAGTTGTGCGATGGATGATATTTTTTTAGTGATGAAAAAATTAGCTGATTTTCCGCGTGCAATACTCCCTATATCTTGCTGACAATCAATGGCAAATGCGCCATTTAGCGTAGCGGCGTTAATCGCTTCTTCGGGAGTCATTTGCATTTTTATACAAGCTAATGAAATGACAAAAGACATCTTTCCCGATGGCGACGAACCCGGATTGAAGTCAGTCGCCAAAGCAACCGGAATATCGGCATCCATTAATTTTCGTGCGGGCGGATAATGGTCATTCAAAAAGAAAGGTGCAGAGGGTAAGAGCGTAGCAATCGTTTTTGGTGCAGCTTGCAAAGCGGCGATTTCTGCGTCATTCACCACTTCAAGATGGTCTACGGAAAGCGCATTGTGCCGAATCGCAGCTTGTATCCCGCCCATAGAGTTGAATTGATTTGTATGAATTTTCGGAGGCAAGCCGTACTTCAATCCGGTCTCAATAATGCGCTCGGTTTCTTCGGGTGTGAAAGCCACTTTTTCGCAAAATACATCACAATAATCTGCCAAATTCTCATCGGCAATACGCGGTATCATTTCATTGATTATCAGGTCAATATAGCCTTTTCGATTATCCTTAAATTCGGGCGGGAGTGCGTGTGCGCCTAAGAAAGTTGCTTTAATCGTGGCATCGCTCATTCCTTTCAATTCGCGGATGATACGCAGCATTTTTAATTCGCTTTCGAGCGTAAGTCCGTAGCCGCTTTTTATCTCAATCGCGCCCGTACCTTGCCGAATAATTTCTTGCAAACGTGCATAAGCATCTTCCAACAACAACTCTTCGGGCGTATCGCGCAATCGTTGGGCAGAGTTGAGGATGCCCCCGCCGCGTCGGGCAATTTCCTGATAAGTCAAACCCTTGATTCTATCCACAAATTCACCTTCGCGAGTCGCTGCAAATACTAAGTGCGTATGTGAATCGCACCAACAAGGAAAAACCATTTTACCCGTCGCGTCTATCGTTTCGTCGGCAGTGGCGGGGCAGTTTTGCATATCGCCAAAATCATCAATTTTTCCGTTTTGTATTAATAAAAAAGCATTGTTGATGGTGGGTAATTCAGCCATTTGTCTGCCACCTAAAGGCTTATCTGTATGCTCGCGGTTTTGTACGAGGGTTTTTATATTTTTGATTAATATTTTTCTCATAAAATACAAAAATAGCAAAAGTAGTGCGGCTTACATAACTAGCGTGATGACTGCTTTACAGGGTGGATGCGAATGCCTGTACCGACGACTTTAGCCGTCGCTGTTTTTTATTTTTTATTTAGAAAAAACTAAAAAACAGTAAATTACATATTATTTCGAGACGGCTAAAGTCGTCTGTACGGAGTTCCCGTCCAGCCTGTAAAGCAGTCATTACGGAGTTCCTGTTTACTTTGTAGTAGCCATTACAAAGCTGCTACATCGCAGAGAGGTCAACTATAAAATAGTCGGTATTGCCTGTCGAAATTTGTCGTTGGAAATTGTCAGCATCGGTACGGGATGCGAAGCCGCCTGCAATAACTTTGTACACCACCCGACCATTCAAATTACTGATATTGACGAGGATTTGTCGGTCAAATTGCCGTTCCAATTCCTCTACGGTACGAAGGACATTGCCATACTCGGCATATACGCCTATTTGTACACCGTAGCCCGAACGGGCAGCATATTTGACCTGAAATTCAAATAAACCTGTGGCATCATTTTCCATACCATTCCGCAGGGGAGGTGCGGTAGAGGGTGGGGCTGTATTGTAATGCACTGCTACAGCTTTTGCAGGTGGTGTGGGTGGGGCAGAGGGGAGAACAGTAGGTGCGGCTTTGGCAATAGGAGGCGAAAAAGGCGGAATTTCGGGTGCAGGCTGCACATAGGATTCGGAGGTGGTACGGTTGTGGGGCGCATTGTGTTCGTGGAGAACATTCAACATACGCTGACTACCCATAGATTCTTCATATTTGGCAACCACTTCGCCGCGCGAATTGAAGAGCATAATCGTAGGCAATACGCTAATATCGTATTTTTCTTTCCATACGAAACCATCGAAACTCTCGACATTTACTTTTACAGGGACATAACTTTGTTGGATATAATCAACTACTTTGGGGCTTGTAAAAGTAACCTCATCCATCATTTTGCAGGAAAAGCAGCGTTCCGTCATAAATTCGACGATGTAGAGTTTGCCTTCTCTGGCTGCTTGTTTTTTGGCTTCATTGAGGTTGTTTTGAAAATTAACTTGACCGGAGGCAAATAGCAATCCCACCGAACATAACATAATTGAGATAAGTACACTTTGTTTTCTCATGTGAATTTTTTGATACGTGTTGGTTTTTGTTTTGTTTGTTCAGGATATGTTTGTTCGTGCTTGATTATACGGACTAATTTTTTTTTTGTTGAAAAAAAAATAATTCTTATAATTCAATTTTTGAATCGTCATCATTTTTTCTGGTTCTTCTGCATATTTTGCGGAAGCGTTATATGTATTGCTTTTTTAACTTTGGGAGTTATGCTCACTCGTCGGACATTTTCAAAATGTCAGACGAGTACATTCGTTTTTTAATTTAA
>CALCMV010000253.1 GCA_937967535.1 uncultured Saprospiraceae bacterium | reverse complement strand
GACATTAAACTATGAGTTTACATTAAAAATAAGAAAACCATTTTAACGAAATTTAATTTTCTAATTAAAATAATAATGATAATAAAATTATATAAATAATTTATTGTTAATTTTTTAAAAATTAAAAAAATATTAATTACTAAATTTTTCTTATTATCATTTTTAATATAAAAATAAAATTTCAACTTTTTTGCATTTCTATACTTTCTAATGTGGACTCAACTATAAACTACGAACTATGAACTAATAGCAGTCATATATACAGGCAGGAAGCCTGTGTTAGATTCATCTACTAATCAAAATATAATTATATGAAAAGAGTACTTAAAATTCTTGGTCTTATCATTCTTGTTGCACTCGTTGTGGTCTTGGGTTTTTTCTGGCGAGATTCGGCTTTTGATAAATACGATGTAACGATTGAAGAAGATAAAATCCCCAAATTTACGCAGGTCGAACTCCCTTTTTCACACGAATATAATAGCGAAAAATCCTTGCCTATCGCGCCTTCTTGCCTTATTGATATTGATAATGACTATGTGGATGAGGTGTTTTTTGGTGGTGGTATGAATCAGGAAGATAGGTTGTTTGCATTTCGCGGTGGGAAGTTTGTGGATGTGAGTGCGGAGGTGAATTTGCCGAAAAAAGGTACAGAAACGACTTCCTTGGGCGCGGTTTCTGCCGATTTTGATGATAATGGTTTTACCGACCTCATTATTTCGCGTGAAGATGGTTTGTATTTGTATTATAATTCCGCGAAAGGATTTACACAAAAAGCAATTAAAACGCCTATGAATGAGAAATCAACACCAACGGGCATCACAGTAGGCGATATTGACAAAGATGGTGATTTGGATATTTTTCTGGCGACTTATATCAAGAAAGAATTGATGGAAGGGCAGTCAATTTTTATGGATAAAACTTATGGCTCAACGAGCGAATTGTTGCTCAATGATGGAAACGAAAACTTCACAAGTATCACAAAATCAGCAGGTTTGGACTATATTCATAATACTTTTACGGCAACGCTCGTGGATATAGATAATGACACATGGCTCGACCTCGTGGTGGTGCATGATACGGGCGAAGTGCGGACTTATCGCAATAACGGCGACCTCACTTACACGCGCAAAGACAATCCTTTGAGTGGCAAATATGGCTTTCCGATGGGTGTAGCTGTGGGAGATTATAACAACGATGGTTTGATTGATTTTATGTTTTCAAATACGGGAAGTACGCTGCCGCGTTTTATTGCCAAAGGAGATATTGATGATGACTCAAAGTTCAATGAAAAGTGGTTGTTGTTTGAAAATACGGGCAATTTTACCTTCAAAGATGTGGCAAAGGAAACCAAAATTGAGGGCTATGAGTTTTCGTGGGGCTGTGTGTTTGCGGATATGAATAATGACGGTTTGCAAGACCTCATCGTGGCAGAAAATTATGTGGCTTTGCCGCCCAATATGCTGTTCAGATTGCCGAGTCGCCTGTTGATTCAGAAAGAAGACCATACTTTTGCGGCTACGGAATCGGCAAGTGGCGTGAAAAATCCGCACTACGCGATGACACCTCTGGTGAGCGATTTTAATGAGGATGGTTATCTGGATTTGATTTGGGCAAATATTGATACGCCCTCGCTCGCATACCTCAATGAAGGCGGCAAACTCAACTGCATAGGCGTAGATGTCGGCGAGCAGGTCGCATCTATCGGTGCGCGTGTGACGGTGGAAACGGCAAACCGAAAACTGACCGACCACCACATCACCGGAGAGGGTTTGGCGAGTGACCAAACGGCGTATTTGCACTTCGGTTTGGGAGAAGAGGAAGTTGTCAAGAGAGTCATTGTCAACTATATTGACGGTTCGAAAAAAGTTATTGAAAATCCGGCGATTAATACGATTTTGAAGGTCGAAAAAGCCGCAACTGCCGAAAAAGCCAAAGAAAATATGAATGATGAAGGCTAATATTCTTAATGCGCTGATTTACATTGCTTTTGTCATCGGAATTTGGGGTGCGGGCGATTTGGTTTTGGATGAAATTCGCCAGTCAAATATCTGCCCGAAAATACTCGGTATTCCGGCTTGTTATATTATTTTGACTTGCTTTGTTGTGCCGTTTTTGATGCACCTGTTCAAAGGTCCGAATAGCGTTTATTTTGTACTTACAGGCTTGGCATTTACGATTGCATTTGCAGGGACATTCATGCAATTGGGGGGTATCGCCGAATGTCCGAAAACTTCCGGCGGTACGCCGATGTGTTATTATTCTTTGGCTTTATTTACGACTTTGATTGTGCTGAAAATATTGCATTTGAGGTCTCGTCGGCATATTGAAAATTTGTAGGGGCAGGGCATGCCCTGCCCCTACAAATTTTCAATATGATTTGTTACCCAACAATAACTTCATGAAAATCCTCCACATTCAAATATTGCTGTGCCAATTGCTGCAATTCATCCGGCTGAATATGCTGAATTGTGTGTACGATACGGTCAAAAAACGATTCGTCCAAACCCTCCAAAATCAAAGCACGGGTCACTTGCGCCACATTAAACGGACCGTCAAGCGTCGCCAATAAATTGCCCAACATATAATTTCGCAGTCGTTCCAATTCCTCTTTTTCGACAGATTTTGTTTGTAAAATTTTCAATTCCTTATGAATTTCGCTCAAAGTCGCCTCCGTCAATTCTGCGCCGACTTCCGTTCCGATATAAAAATAGCAATCATTGAGCATCACATCCACTGTCGAAAAAATACCGTAAGTGTAGCCCTTATCTTCCCGAAGATTTTGCATTAACCGCGACCCGAAATATCCACCCAACAAGGTATTCAATACAAATAATCCTGCATAATCCGCATGATGCCGCGATACCCAACGCTTCCCTGTACGGATGCCTGTTTGAAGCGTATTTGGTACATTATAACATAATTTACGCGACTCATATGGTGCGATAATATGTTGTGGTTCAACATTTTGTTTAGCAGGAATGTCACCGAGATAGCGATTCAGCAAATCCACACTATCTTTCGCTGTTTTTCCTGCCAATATAATCTGACAATTATCTGCGTGATAATTGCTTTGAAAATGTTGGACGAGATGTTCGCGTTTGATTTGGCGATACATTTCGGGGGTGCTGTTGTAGCCGTAAGGATGGTCGTTGCCGTAGAGGGCGGCAGTGAGTTCACGGTATGCTACTACGTCCACTTTTTCGGCTTCAATGCGAAGTTGTTGTATGCGACGTTCTACGAAAGTATCAATTTCTTTTTGTGGAAAAATGGGGTCAGTCAGTATTTCGCGTACTATGGGAAGGAGTTGTTCAAGGTGGCGGGTCATGCAATACAGGGTCAGTCCTGCGGTATCGAGTCCACTTGCTGTCGTAAGTGTCGCGCCATAAAAATCGACAAATTCAGCGATTTGTGCAGAGTTTTTATCGGACACTCCTTCT
>CALCMV010000252.1 GCA_937967535.1 uncultured Saprospiraceae bacterium | reverse complement strand
AAAAAAAGTTTCACCTAATAGATGTGTTATTTTATGAGATATATCCCGTTTTCTTCAAAGAAAACGATGCAATTTCACGATCGTTCGAGTTTAGCGCCCGTTTTTGGAACTTTGTGAAAAGCTAAGATATTTTTTGAGATTATCGCTGAATTAAGTAAATATAATTTTTAAAATTCTTTGTGTCTTTGTGCCTTCGTGGCGATGTATAGTAGTATGCTCTAATATTTGCAATGTTTTTGAACGCAATCATCTTTATCCAATTACCTCATCAACAGCACATCCCCCGTAAGCTGCACCGGATCATTATTAAATCGTTCAATCACAATAAAATACGTATAAACATCCTGCTCCTGCATTTCTCCTCTGAATGTCCCATCCCATCGTGCAGTGGCATTGTCGTGTACCATTTCGCCCCAACGATTGAAGATTCTAAAAGTCGTTACATTTGCCGAAAAACCTTCCGGTATGCCAAATGAATCATTCATACTATCGCCGTTGGGTGAGAAGGCATTGGGAATCTCTGGAATTTCAATATCCCGAATCGTGACGATGATTTCGTCTGTTATTGTACAACCTTCAGAGGTGACGGTGAGGGTATAGACAATCGTACCAAATTCATCTGCGGTAGCATTGAATGCCGGACCTGAAAAGGTAGAACCATCACTGCCCGACCAACTGTAAGTTTCATTTGCTGTACCCGCCGAAACACCAATGACGCTGTACATCGTACCGACTTCGACAGTTTGGTCGTCGCCTGCATCTACGGTGAATGGATTGACTTCGAGTATCGTCTGTGTGGCTGTGCCTGTACAACCGCTTGCATCGGTTACGGTGACATTATAAATCCCCGCGACATCTACTGAAATGGTAGAACTCGTTTCGCCGGTTGACCATTCGTAGGCATCAAAATCTCCGGCAAATAAGCCCACATTCTCACCCGGACAGATGGTAGGCGAACCATCCAGAATAATTTCCGGTGTCAGGTCTGCCGTTTGTACGATATTGGCGGTGCTTGTGGTTTCACAAGTGCTAAGGTCTCGAACTACAATATCATATGTACCTGCTTCGAGGTCTTCAAACAGATTGCTGCCTTGGAAAGTCATACCGCCATCAATACTATATTGGTAAGGAGGTGAGCCGCCGCTTGCGGTGATTTCGATAGTTCCATCGGCTTCGCCACAGTTGGTGGATGTTGCCGCTGCATTGTCAATGACAGGCAAGCCCGATGAGCTAATATTCAAACTTTGTGTGACTTCACAGCCATTCACATCCCGCACCACGATATTGTACGCGCCGGGTGTGAGTCCGTTGAAAATATTACTATTTTGAAAATTTTGTCCATTATCAATACTATAAGTGTAGGGCATCGCGCCACCACTTGCTACAACGGTGATGCTGCCGTTGTCACCATCGCATAGCGCATCGTCAATTTGTACATCGTCAATCAAAACCATACCTGCATCCACAATAGTTGCTTGGTCAAATACCTCACATCCTGCCCCGTCTTGTATCACAATATCGTATGTACCACTGCCGAGTCCTGCGAAGTTGGCAGCCGCTTGGAAACTTGTGCCGCCATCAATGCTATACATATAGGGCGTTGTCCCTGCTGTTACGGTGATGGAAATTGTGCCATCTGCCGCACCACAAGAGGCATTTGTCAGGTCAATATCGGTAATTTCGGGAGCATCTGCACTATTGAGAGTGATTTGGTCGGTGGTTTGGCAACCATCGGCATCAATAATTACGATGTCGTATATACCACCGCCGAGTCCGGTAAATGTGTTGGATGCTTGGAAAGTTGTACCGCCGTCAATACTGTATTCGTATGGTGGAGATACCTCATTTACAGTGATTTCAATGATACCGTCTGTTGTACCGCAATTAGCATCGGTAATAGTGAGGTCGGTGATTTCCGGTTCTTCTGAAGGACCGAATACTTCAACTACCTGTATGTCTATACATCCATTGGCATCACGAATAACAACATTATATATTCCGGCAGATAAATCGGTAAAATCATTCTCAAATTGGAAAGACATACCATTGGTGATACTGTATTCGTAGGGTGCTGTACCACCATTAATCGTAATGGAAATTGTACCGTCATTACCATTACAATTTGTAATATCGGTGGTGGCTGCATCAGCAATAACAGGCGCACCATCGCTAGTGAGATTCACATCCATGAGGGCATCGCAGCCTTCCGCATCCCGCACGACTATGGTATACATACCTGCTGCAAGATTGGAGAATACTGCGCCGGGCTGGAAATTTGTTCCGTCCAAACTGTATTCATACGGCGTTGTTCCGCCTTCGGCGGTAATATTGATAGTACCATTCAAATCGCCACAAGTTGGACTGACGAATTGTACATCGGTCAAAACAGGTGCGCCGAGTTGGGTAAGAATAACAGGTGCATTAATTTGACAACCTAAAGAGTCTTCCACAATGATTTCATACGAACCACCTTCAAGATTTTCGAATATATTATTGTCTTGGAATGTTGCTCCATTATCAATACTATATTCATAATTCGGATTTCCGCCACTGACCAAGATTTCTATCAAACCTGTATTTTCGCCACAAGCGGGGTCAGTAATATTAATACCATCAAAGACGGCTGCTTCGGGTTCGTTCAGCACTAGAATTAAACTATCGTGACAACCGAGTGCGTCTATAACCACAAGGTTGTAAGTATTATCTCCCAAACCTGTAAAAGCAGGTGAAGGTTGAAAATCCATACCATTATTGATGCTGTATGTAATGGGAGGTGTACCACTGAGTGCTACAATGAGAATTGCACCATCAAAACTACCGCAAGAAGTGGGGTTGGTAGCTACGGTAGAGCTAATTTCAGGGGCATTGCCACCGTTAATAATTGCTTGCTCTGTAGATAGACAACCTGCGACATCATTGACTACAATATCGTAAGTACCATTTGGTAAATCAGAGAAAGTAGGGTCGGGCTGAAAGCTGACACCACCATCAATACTATATTGATAAGGTGGTGTACCACCACTACTTACGGCGATGAAAATTACTCCGTCTGCATTGTTACAAGAGGCATCTACGGTTTGTATATTATCAATTATCGGGCTATTGCCAATGATGACTGTTGCGATAGTAGTGCCGGTACATCCAAGCGCATCCTGTACAGCAATATCATAGGTACCTTGCGGCAAGCCAACAAATATACTGTCAACCTGATAAGTCATACCTCCATCTATACTGTACTGATAAGGTGCTGTGCCGCCTGTTCCGCTGATACTGATTTCGCCATCTGTACCACCATCACAACTGCCGCTTACAGTTTGTGCCATTGCAAGAGGTAGTTCGGGTGCGTCTACAATGATTTGAGTGACTTGCGAACAAGCACTTGCATCTGCAACGGTAACATTATATACTCCATCTGCCAAACCCATAGGATTGGCGGTATTGCCGATATTGGGTGCATCCCATGTGTAGGTGTAGGGTTCGATACCTCCGGTGACGGTGAGTTGGATTTCACCGCCATTACCCAGACAATCAGGTAGCACAACTGCGCTGCTAATTGTGGGAGCAACACAAGCATCGCAAGAAATCAAGCCGAGCGAAAAGACGACATCATCTTCGCAGGCAGGATTGCCCCATGAGCCGGTTTCGCTATCTCCGTAGGTTTCGACGACCATATTGAGTGCGCCGGATTCGTTGGTACAATCTTGACTAACGGCGATTTGCCAGCAAAATTCCCACATACCCAATTCGCCGGAGCAGTTGTCTCCAAAATTATTTTCACCATTGCCATCTAAAGGACCACCTAAATCAGAATCATAGACAAAGCCGGGACCTACTGTACCGACATTTGAGGAGGAACCACTTGTACCTGTGATAGTTTCCTGCCATAGCCATTCTCCTGATAAATCGCAGGATTCGGCAAAAAGGGTAGGTGTAAGCGTACTAGTATCCCAACCGGGACCAAACTCCGGTACAATGGCATGAATCCAATTGGAGGCGGTTTGGTTCCATTCTGTTACAGAAAAACAGAATGTAACGGTGTCTCCCGGCGGATAGGTATTATTTACGGGAGTAGGCTCGGCAGTAAGTCCGGCAGTGATGACACAGAAATCACAATTATTTGAACTTTCCAAGGTCAAATTAATCATGCCTTGGTCGTCTTCGTCTGCTCCTGAAATTTGGAGATAATAAGTAGAATCAGGTTGGATGCCTACGGCAAATAAATCTACATTGCCCGTCTCACTATTATTACAGCCCAATGGCAACAAACTATTGCAACTGCCACCTTGATACAAGCCTACACTTGCCGCGCTCAATTCACTTTGAATCTCAATATTTAATTGGTTGGAAGAAGCGACAAAGCTATACCATACATCGGCGGCAGGGCTTGGAGTATTGTTGCCATCTTCACAAGCGACTTGTCCTTCAAAATTAGCTTGGGCAGTTGCGCCGATATTATCAAGACAAAAAACTTGTGCGGCAGATGCAGAACCCGGACAAGGGCTAGGCGAATCTAAAGTACCCAAATCACAAGCTGCACTACAATCGTCGGGGAAATCGCAGCTTGGGGTTTCTCCGAGACAAGGGGGAATTGTACCACATTCTACACACAAAATATCAGCCACCCATCCCGGAGCAGCCACACTTCCATCAGAGTCGAAAAATACCGTCAGACAGCCGCCGCTTGATATTACAATGCCCGGCGAGTTGTTACCTGTAAATTCGTCAATAAGCGGCGCGTCGGTATCTTCGCCATCATAAATAAACAAATCATCAAAGCCGTTTTCAATTTCAAAAGAAAGGAAATTGAGCAGTACACAGGAAGTATCACCGGGTTCGGGGCATATCGTGGTGGCGATGAGTTCGCCATTAGCATAATCTTCCGTTGGTCCACCGGTATCTGTGAAGGTACTATCGGCACAAGTCAGGTTAAATTGAATTGGAATATCACAGTTAATCGAACTTTCTATTTCGAGGTTGATTTCGCCTACATCGCTTTCGTCTCCGCCCGAAAGTTGGATGTGATAAGTACCGCCAAATTGTATGCCTGTAAGGAACAAAACGGCATTGCCATTTTCACTGCTAAAACATTCGACAGGCGTGAGCATATCACAAGCATCGCCTTGGTATATACCAAGATTGAGGTTCATCAATTCACTTTGAGCAGTGATATTCAATTCATTAGAAGCGGCAATGAAACTATACCACACATCTGCGGCAGGATTTGCCATGTCGCCGCCCAAGAAGCAGTCGGTTTGCGAAATGTATGGCATTGATGCGGTAGCGTCTATATTGCTCAAACAAAATGTCTGCGAAACAGAGTTGCTAAAGGGACAGGGGCTTGGTGAATTGAGCGTATCAAGACTACAAGCAATTTCGCAATTATCGGGCAAATCACATTCGGGCGTGAAGCCCAGACATGGAGGAATCGTACCACATTCGACACATAAAATATCAGCTACCCACCCCGGGTCTGCTACACTTCCATCTGATTGGAAAACAACCGTCAGGCAGCTATCCGAAGCAACGACAACACCCGGCGAGTCGGTATCTGTAAATTCGCCGATAAGTGGTGCATTAGTGTTTTCGCCATCATAAATAAACAAATCATCAAAGCCGTTTTCAATTTCAAAAGAAAGGAAATTCAATAAAACGCATTGTCCGGTGCTATCCGGCTGAGGGCAAATCGTAGTCTGAATATTTTCACCATTTTGATAATCATCATTTTCTCCACCTGAATCTGTAAATACGCCATCATCACATTCCAACATAAATATAATCGGCACATCACAATTTGTAGAGGTAGTAATGTCTAGGTTAATTTCACCGGTATCATTGGCATCTTCTCCTGAAATTTGGAGAAAATAAGTATCGCCGGGCTGTATGCCCTCGACGAATAGGCTGACACCGCCATCTGTGCTGTTATTGCAAGCTAATGGAAGGAGTGTTTCGCAAGAAGTTCCGGCTTGATAAAGCGCGACACTTGCCGCATTAAGAAAACTAGTGATGCTGATAGTCAATTCATTGGAGGAGGCTTGGAAGCTATACCATACATCTGCGGCAGGATTGGGCATGTCATTGCCATCCATACAATCGGTTTGTGCGATGTAGGGCATGGCGGGTGTTGCGCCTGTATTATCCAAACAAAAAGACTGCGTAACAGGTGCGGTAAAAGGACAAGGCGTTGGCGAATCCAAAGTTCCCAAATCGCAGGCAATATCGCAAGCATCGGGCAGGTCGCAACTAGGCGTGATGCCTGCACATGGTGGCGGCGTACCACAAGGCAAACAGACGATTTCAGCCACCCAACCCGGGTCGGTCACACTGCCATCCGAATCAAAAACTACGGTAATACAACTATCAGAGGAGAACACCAGTCCCGGACCATCTGTACCTGTAAATGTACCGATAATCGTACCATTATCTTCAGGGCTATCATAAATTGTCAGGTCATCGAAGGAAGTTTCGAGGTCAAATTCTGTAAAATTAACGTACACACATTGCCCTGTACTATCAGGGTGCGGACAGATAATTGTCGTGATTTCTTCGTTGTTGCTATAATCGCCATTCGGTCCGCCGCTATCGAAGAATGTCCCCGAACAAGTCTGAAAATCAGGTGGTGGCGTAGGACAAGCAAGCGCACAAGCCCAAGTCAATTCAAAACCCGCACGCTGTACACCACCATCGGAGGTAAATTCCAAAGTGACACAGCCCGTAGTCGGTATATTATAAAATTCATTTTCTGCCATACCGTCAATACTTGCCACCAGAGGCGCGTCGGTATCGGCACCGTCAAAAATGGATAAATTGTCGAAAATCGGCTCAATATCGTAGCTGACCAAATTAATGGAAATACAACCATGTGGCTCACTCGGACAAATAGAATAGACAAACGATTCAAAAGCCCCGTAATTGCCGTCCGGTCCGCCTGTATCGAAGAGGACACCGCTACATTCGTCCACTGTCGTATTGGTAATAATATCAGATGAAAATTCGTCAATACACAATTGGAAAGTACCGTCGCTACCCGTTGTAGCGGCATTGATGCGGACGTAGTAAGTCTCTAAAGGGTCAAGTGCCAATACATCCAGCGTCACATTATTCGTACCTGCGCCCGCTTGCGTACATGTCAATTCGGCAAAGCCTACACAATCTCCGCGATACACCGCCACTTGCGGCTGTTCCATCGTCATGCCTATCACATCAATGGTCACATCGGTGATATTGGTCGTGGTTGAGAACGTAAACCAAACATCATTTTGGTCGCCATCCCAAGCAGGAAAGCACAATATTGGAATCCCAAAGCCGGTACTCGTTGTAGCATCTATAGTCGTAAATTCTTCTGCACCGGAACAATAGCCCTCAATCGAAGGAACATCGAAGGCATCAGTACATTCATCATTGACAGGCTGGCCAAACAGATTGGAATTGACCATCAAAGCGGTCAAAATAAGTATCGTTACAATTCTCATAATAAATTCAAGTTCAAGTTCAAGTTCAGGTTTAAATGCGATTTGTTCTTATTTAAACTTGAAAAGACTGATAATCAGGTATTTGAATATAAAAATCTCTTTTCTTCTATCTCTTTTCTAATGTCTTATTCAAATTATTCGACCAAAATAATTCATTTTAAATGATTAAAAAAGAAATGAGCAAAATTTTAAATAATAGGAAAGTACCAAAAGCCTGTTAAATGATGATATTTTGTAGTTTGCTGATATTTAAAATCGTAAATAATCAAATTTACGATAATTAGCGAGAGGTAGAACGCAGATTATGTAGATTTTTTGTCGTTTTAATTAAGATATAAAAGAATAATTTGTTTTTTGTTAAGAATCATTTAGATATTTACAGAAATAAAAATAAATAAATTACTCGCGTTCGATTTGTGATTTTTAATTTAATAAACATATTTTAATTTAAAATAATTTGTTTTATTTACTTAAAAATTTATCTTAATATCGAAATTATCATAGAAAAAATGTGTGTAATTTGTTTAATCTGTTAAATCCGCGTTCTATATTGTAAACGGGGTAAATTTCGGAAAATATCAGTTTTCCGAATGAACCCGTAATGACTGCTTTACAGGCTGACCGCGAACTCGTAAAGGCGATTTCAATCGCCAAGTGCAGTGTAATTGTTATTTGTAATAAATTGTAAGTAAATATTTTACAAATTAAATTTATTATTTACGTGGCGAATAAATTCGCC